>CATPCJ010000176.1 GCA_955652915.1 uncultured Bryobacteraceae bacterium | reverse complement strand
GTACTAAAGACTTGCCCCAATCCATCTCTGACCGCCAGATCGGTAGCCGCAAGAAGCGCGGCGGCTGTATTTCCATCGCTATCGTCCTGGCCGTGCTGTTCATCGGCGGACGTCTGATTGCATCCTGGACCATCGACTATCAGTGGTGGAAAGAGATGGGCCAGTTGCACACCTGGTTCAGCATGCTGGCCTATGGAGTGGTGCCAACGGCGGCAGCGACCGTGCTCGGTTTTCTGGTCTTCTGGATTGCGCACGCCCGCGCTCTGAAGCACGCCGGCACTGGGTTGGGACAGCATCCGATCTATGCAAGGCTTTCCACGCTGGTGATTTTTGTGCTCGCGCTGCTGGTCTCCCTGGCCACCATGGACACCTGGACGGTGGTTCGCTATTTCGGCGGAAAGAATCTTGGCGAATCGTCCACCGCCTGGCACGATCCCGCCTTCGGTAATCCGCTCGCGTTTTACCTTTTTAAGATTCCGTTCTATTCCGACCTGCTGGGTTTGCTGCTGGCCGTCGTCGTCATCGGATCTTTGATTTACTGGCTGGCGGGACGCGCCTGGCAGATTCGCGCCAGCGTGGCCGATTGGAGCAATGTCCACGAACTCAATTTGAAAGACCTGGGCTTGGCCGGAGGCTTCGAATCGAAGTTCCTGCGTGGAATGGGCGCCGTGTTTCTGATTTTCCTGGCGGTGAAATTTTTCCTGGGCCGGTACGGCATGCTGCTGGACCAACACGGCAGCTTCATGGTCGGCATCGATTACGTCGACCAGAACATCGCTCTTCCGCTGCAATGGGTTTTGATCGTGTGTGCCGTGCTATCCGCGATCGCGCTGTTGTTCGGCAAATGGCGGATCGCGCTGCTGGTGGTGCTGGCGTTCATCGTACGAAACATTGTTCCCGGAATTGTTACGGCGACGTACGTGCGCCCGAATGAAATCTCGATGGAGCGGCCTTTCATCGAGCGCCATATCGCCGCCACCCGATCGGCGTACGGCATCGACCAGCGCACACGTGAATTGGATTTTCCAGCCAAGCCGGCGCAGCAGATCGATTTCGCCAGGCACAAGCCCTTGCTCGATAACGTGCGTCTGTGGGATTGGCATGCGTTTCACGACGCCGTGACGCAGCTTCAACCGTACCGGCCTTACATCTATTCCAATACCGACGTGGATCGCTACACCATCAATGGAGAATTGCGCCAGGTGATGCTTTCTCCGCGCGAGCTGGATCTGAGCCAGCTTGGCGACGCGCGCTCCACCTGGATCAATCCGCACTTTATCTACACCCACGGCTACGGGATCGTCATGGCGGAAGCGAACCAGGTTTCTCCAAACGGCTTGCCGGTATTGTTCGTTCAAAACGCTCCGCCCGAGATCGGCGTGCCGGGATTGAAGTTCACGCGTCCCGAGCTGTATTACGGCGAGAATGTGCACGAGCCCGTGTTCGTGCGCTCGGCTCAGCCGGAGTTCAATTATCCGGCCGGAGATCACAACGCCGAAAATCGCTACGACGGCAAGGGGGGCTTTCCGATCTCGTCGCTGCCGTTGCGGCTGGCGGCGGCGGTTTCCCGAGGGGATTGGAACATCCTGCTCACCGGCTACCTTACACCCGAGAGCCGGATGATGATCCAACGCAATGTCCGGCAGCGCTTGAACACGCTTGCAAATTTTCTGAATTGGGATCCCGATCCCTACCTGGTCCTGACCAACGACGGACGGCTGGTCTGGATCGTCGACGGTTACATGACGTCGAATCTGCACCCGTATTCGCGCGGCATCGAGCTCGAAGGCGTCGGGTCGATGAACTACATTCGGAATTCGGTAAAGGCGACGGTGGATGCTTATGACGGCACCGTTCACTTGTACGTCTTCGACGCGGACGATCAATTGCTGCAGGCTTATCGCAATTTACTTCCGGATCTTTTCGAGCCCTCGACGGCGATGCCCGCCGATCTTCGCCAGCATGTGCGTTATCCCGAAGTGATTTTCGAAGCGCAGGCGGACATCTATCGCTTGTTCCACATGCGCGACCCCGATACGTTCTACAACAAGTCGGATGCCTGGGACACGGCGAAATTCACCAACGAACAAGGCGCCAAACCCGGACCCATCGCGCCCACATATGTAGTCGCGACATTACCGGGCGAAACCAAGCCGGAGTTCCTGCTGATGATTCCGTTCACTCCGCGCAATCGCGACAATTTGATCGGACTGATGATGGCGCGCTGCGATGGCGAGCATCTGGGCGAGAAGGTGGTTTTCCTGCTTTCCAAGCAGGAGATTATTCTTGGACCGATGCAAGTGGAAGCGCGGATCAACCAGGATCAAAACATCTCGAAGGACCTGACCTTGTGGAATCAGCAGGGCTCGCAGGTGCTGCGCGGACAGATGCTGGTGCTGCCGGTGGAACATACTTTCCTATACGTGGAACCCATTTACATTCAGGCGTCGCAAGCCAAGATGCCGCAATTGAAAAAAGTCGCGCTGGCAATGGGAAACAATCTGGTGTACGCCGACACCTACCAGCAAGCGCTGGCGCAATTGGCGGGCGACAACTTGCCTCCCGCGCCACCCACGCCTCAGGCATCGGCCAGTCCTGGAACAACCACAAGCGCGCCGCAAACGAACACAGTGGATTCACGTGTAGCCGAGATCCGCCGCCACATGCAGCGCTACAAGGAACTGGTGTCGCAAGGCAAACTGTCGGAAGCCGGCAAAGAGCTGGACGCGATCCAGGCGCTCGTGGAGAGATAGCGTCCTCGGTCCGGCATTGGCACCATGGAGCCCTTCAGGGCGTTGAGTCCTATCACGCGCAAGATTACCCCGCCTCCTCGGCATGGCGGCCGGCTACGAAGCGTATCCACCGAGGCTGGCCTGGCAAAATGCTACTTCGAAGCGGCGGCTACTTCGCCCGACTCTTTTTGTTCGTCGACCGTAATAAAGACTGGCTGCTCCAACAGCACGGCCGTTTTACCCGAGGTCTTTACCAGAAGCTGCAGGCGGCCGGGTTTGACTGAAGGCGGTATCCGGAACTCGATGGAGTCATCCGTCTGCGCCAGGACCTTTACCTTCATGTCCATGGTATGGTCCGTGAGATAAACTTCGTCTACCTTGGCTTTCCCCAGGTAAACGCCTTGCACCTTTAGAACAGCGCCGATTGCTCCGTTGTCCGGCGACACGCGGGTCATTTGCGGGGCTTGTGCCCACAACGATCCGGCGAGTCCGAATGAGATCAGTGAAACCGCAAATTTCAGTCGCATCGTCAGGTACGCTCCGTATAAGGACTTTAAAGCCAGTACGAATTCATCGCAATGAAGCAGAAGTCCCAAATCGCATAAGGAAAATCACCGAGGCGTCGCTAAGGGCGAATTACGTAGAACACCCTAAGCAGGAAAGTCTGGCCCGAAGCCAACCCCCTGAAAATACTAGCGTTCCACGCTAAGGTGGAGACCCTTATGAATGGCGTACAGCGCGAGTTCCAGCCGGTCCGAAACTCCCAGCTTGTCGAAAATATTATGAAGGTGATTCTTGACCGTCTGTTCGCTGATGAACATCTTCTCGGCCATTTCTTTGTTCTTGTAGCCTTGAGCGACCAGTTGTACTATCTCCCGCTCGCGTTGGCTAAGGGGAGAGCGTTCGCGGGACTTCCCGGAACCGCCGCCGATCTCGCCAGGCGCGGCGAATTGCCGCATGACGGCCGCCGTCGTGTGAGAATCCAGCCATATTTCGCCGCCGTGGACCTTGCGGATGCTCTTCACAATCAATTCCGGCGCGGTCTGTTTCAGGACGATGCCCGAACAACCCAGTTTCATCGCTTGCACGAATTCGTTCTTATCTTCGGACGCGGTCAGGATGATCACCCGGGTCCGCTTGTTGGTCTGTTGCAGGGCTTGCAAGGCACTCAAGCCGTCCAGATTTGGCATTCGAAGATCCAGCAGCAGAACGTCGGGGTCCAACTCCTGAACCTTGTCGAGGACTTCGCAGCCGTCGGAAGCTTCGCCCACTACCACTACGTCTTCTTCCAGGGTGAGCAACTTCGCCAAGCCATCCCGCACGATGGGATGGTCGTCGGCAATGAGAACCCGGATTGTTCCTTTTCGGACCTCCAGAAGGTTCGGGCGTAATTCGGTGTTCGCGGCGGGCGCAACGCTTTCGTTCATATATTTCCTATCGACTACCGGAAGTTCGATTCTACAGGGGTACTAGTACGGGATCAATTTCCGGTTTTGCTTATGCCCGGCAACTGAAACTACTTAGTCCTCGTAGTGTAAGGGTTCTACTGGACGTAGCACAGGCCTTCTTGCCTGTGTTGGTTTGCGACCCCCAGTCTCCGATTCGCAGCGCCAATTCATCGTCTTCGAGACAGATTCTTGTCTCCCGCCCAACACCAATCGCTTCATAACAATAAGACTGCCTTTGGCGATAGACATGCTTGTATGGACAAGCGTGATAGACCGCACTACCAATAATATCGAGCGCTACATGGATTTATTGAGCGCGCGCCAGAAATTAGTGGCCTCCAATATCGCCAACGTGGACACCCCCGGGTACAAGACCAAGGACGTCGATTTTCAGTTCGAATTCATGAGTCTCAGCAACGATACCCCGGCCAATGTGGTGGATGCCCCCGGCTTGCTGGTGAAAAACGACGGTAATAACGTCAGCATGGATCGTGAGGCCCGGTTGCTGGCCGAGAATGCTTTGCGCTTCAACCTGGCTACGAATCTGATGCGGTCACAGTTGAAGCTAATGACAACGGCAATCCAGGAGGGGAAAGCATGAGCCTGTTCTCGGTCCTATCGGTTAGTGCGTCCGGCATGGCGGCGCAACGCGCGCGCGCGGAGCTGCTGGTGGAGAATCTTGCAAACTCCGAGACTACCCGTACCCCGGAGGGCGGTCCTTATCGCCGGAAAGACGCCGTCTTCACCAGTTCGGCGCAGGGTTCCCCGTTTTCAGCGGTCTTCCAAACAGAAATGGGTTCGGGAGTGAATGGTGTGGATGTCGCCGACGTAGTGGAAGACACACGCGAACCGGACAGGCGCTATATTCCCGGGCATCCGGACGCCGACAAGGACGGGTACGTGGCGTTCCCGCGAATCAATCCGGCTGAAGACATGGTGGATTTGCTGGGCGCGTCGCGCGGCTACCAGGGCAATGTCGCGGCCATGACGGCCATCAAGGACATGATCCTGCATTCCATCGAGTTGATGAAATGAAGGAGTTGATGAAATAAAGGAGTTGATGAAATAACCCGCCATGTCTATTCCCCTCACTTCTATACGTCCGCCGGCGTCGATTGCCGCCATTGAACCGTCCGGTCTGGGAAATGCACCGTCCGGCGTGGGAAAGAGCCCCGCGGGTGGGTTCCAGTCCGTCCTTTCCGACGCAATCGGGCGCGTCGAGCAGTTTCAGCAGAACTCGGAGACCGCCATCGGGAAGTTTCTTTCCGGGGAGGATCAAGAGGTCCACAAAGTGGCGCTCGCGACACAGCAGGCGGGAATCGCCTTCGACTTGTTCGTGCAGGTTAGAAACAAAGTGGTGACTGCCTATCAGGAAGTCATGCGCATGCAAATGTAAGGTGAAATGAAGCGACTGCTTGATAGCCTGACGCGGAAACAAATCGTCTCGATTTTGCTTGCCGCCGTGGCCGTGATCGCTGTTCTGGCGGCGTTCTCGCACTGGAATCAGGAGCGCGATTTCCGGCCCCTTTATAGCTCCCTGTCGCCGGAAGACGCGGCTGGCGTGCTGGCGAAAGTGCGTGAGAACGGGTCGGAATTCCGGTTGTCCGAAGGCGGCGCGTCGGTCCTGGTTCCGTCGTCCAAGGTCGCCGAGCTCCGGTTGCAGCTTGCCGCGGCCGGCGTGCCGAAAAGCGGACGGATCGGCTATGAACTGTTCGACAAAACGAACTTCGGCGCCAGCGATTTCGCCGAGCAAGTGAACTATCATCGCGCGCTCGAAGGCGAATTGGAACGTTCCGTAATAGCGATCTCGGCGGTGGAGCAGGCGCGCATCCACATCACCTTCCCAAAGGAGTCGGTTTTCCTCGAAACTCGCCAGCCGGCCAAGGCCAGCGTGCTGGTAAAGCTCCGGCCCGGAATGCTGCTCTCCACGCAAAATGTCATGGCCATCTGCCAATTGACCGCCAGCGCGGTGGAAGGTCTTCAACCTGAGGCTGTTTCTGTCGTGGATATGCGCGGAAATCTACTCAATCGCGCGCGAAAGGCGTCGGCGGGGGCGTCGGCGGATGACACGGAGCCTTCTGAAGCCACGCTCGATTATCGCCAGAAGATAGAGCGAGACTTGCTGGCCAAGATCAACACTACCCTGGAGCCTTTGCTCGGCGCCAACCGGTTTCGCGCCACGGCATCGGTCGAGTGCGATTTCACCAGCGGCGAACAAAGTGAAGAGACTTTCGATCCGAATAAATCGGTCATGGTGACGTCCCAAAAGACGGAAGATATCAGCGGTGGAAGCAGCGCCCTGGGTGTTCCCGGGACAGCCTCCAACCTACCCCGGCCTACCGGGCGTCCCGCCGCCGGAAGCAATGGAACCACGCGCCGCACTGAGAACATAAGCTATCAATCCAGCCACGTCGTTCGTAAGATGCGTCTGCCACAGGGCGCGGTAAAGCACATGTCCGTGTCCTTGCTTGTGGATCAGCAAGTCCGCTGGGAAGGCGCCGGAGCCAAGCTGAAGCGGATCGTCGAACCGCCAACTCCCGAAAAGCTGAAGACTATACACGATTTAGTCGCGGGCGTGATTGGTTTTTCCGCCGCACGCGGGGACCAATTAGTGGTCGAGTGCCTTCCTTTCGAAGCCACGCTAAACCCGGAGCAGTTGCCGGAAGCGCCGAAGCCTCCGGTTCTTGCCGCGCCATCACGGCTCGAACAGATCTTGAAGAACAAATACCTCGTGATCGCACTGGGAGTTGGGCTGCTGCTATCCCTCTTACTGGGAACAATCCTCAAGCTCCGTGGCCGCAAGAAGAAGTCGGCCCATGCCGAAATCATCGAGCAGATCACCACCGGTCAACAGAAAGGGGAGCACCTGGCAAAGCAGATCGAAAACCAGCTTGCCGAACAGGCCGCGCTTCGCCAGAAACAGGAGGCCGATGCCTTGAGCGCGCTAAAACTTCCTCCGGTAACCAAGAAGACTGAAGTATTGGGCAAACACATCGCCGAGCAGGCGAAAAAGGACTCTACGGTCATGGCCCAGGTGATGCGGTCGTGGATGAATGACGCCAAGACCTGATGAGCGTATCGTAACCCTATGATTCAGAACCTCGAACCAGTTGCGCCGCATGTCCCTGGCGTCCGCAAGGCCGCCATTCTGATGATCATTCTTGGCGACCAGACCAGCGGCGAGATCTTGCGGCAGTTGGATGAGGATGAGGTCCAGGCGATCGGCCGCGAAGTGGCGCTCATCACCTCCATCAGCAACGAGCAGGCCGAGCAGGTCCTCGAAGAGTTCTACCAGATGTCGATGGCTCGCGACTTCGTTCTCAAGGGCGGCATCGACTACGCCAAGAAGATGATGATGACCGCGTTCGGGCCGGAGCCGGCCAAGAAACTATTGGACCGGTTGCTGAAGACGCTCGGTTCGGAAACGGCCAGTTTCGATTCGCTCCAAAAAGTCGAGCCGCAACAGCTCGCCAAATTTATCCATAACGAGCACCCGCAGACCATTGCCCTGATCCTTTCCCACTTGAACGCCTCCCAAGCCGCCGGGCTTCTGATTTCCCTGCCGCTCGAACTTCGCGGCGATGTGGCGCTGCGCATGGCGAACCTGGATCAGATCTCACCCGTCATCATTTCCAAGATCGCTTCCATCATCGGCGAGAAGCTGAAAGCCTTGGGAGAACTCAGCCGCGAATCCTACGGCGGCGTCCGGGCCGTGTCGGAGATGTTCAATCGTCTGGATTCAGGAAGCAGCAAGGAAATCCTGGACTCGATAGAGGAAAGCGACCCCCATCTGGTGGAAACCATCCGCCACCTTATGTTCGTCTTTGAAGATCTCTTGCTGGTGGGTCCGGACGCGATCAAGGAAGTGCTGGGCAAGGTAGACCGGAAGATTCTCACCATCGCCTTGAAGGGCACCAGCGAACAAGTCAAGGCCCACTTCCTGCAGGCCATGTCGGAGCGCGGCGCCGAAATGCTCAAGGAGGACATGGAGGCCCTGGGCCCCATCAAGCTGAAGGAGGTGGAAGCCGCCCAGCAACAAATCATCGCCGTGGTCCGGCAACTCGACGCCGAAGGGACTATCAGCTTAAAGGGGACCGTCGGGGAGCAATATGTCGTCTAAGCTGCATCGTGGCGGCAATGTTTCGGCGGAGCCGATAGCTTGGCGGAGTGTCACCGAAGACGATGACCGCTTGGCTCCTCAACACGCAAAACGGGAACCGGACACTCGTGCTGCCCAGGTGGAAGACGAAGCGGAACAGCGCGCTTTGGCCGCCTACCAACAAGGTCTCCAGGAGGGACATGCGGCGGCGCGCGAAATGTCCGCTCAAATGGACGTTATCAACGGCAGGCTGGCGCGGACCTTGGAAGAACTCACTGGCGTGCGGCAGCGCTTTCGCCACGAAGCGGAAGAGGACGTGGTCGCGCTGGCGCTCGCGATCGCCCGCCGCATACTGCACCGCGAGCTGACGATGGCTCCCGAGGCGCTGTTAGGGCTGGTAAAAGCTGCGCTCGAAAAAATCGATGGACGTGAATTGCATAGCGTCCGCGTACATCCCGGAGACGCGGCCATGATCCAGCAGCATTTCGAAAAAATGGGCTTGCCGCGGCGGGTGGAGGTCATTGCCGACCCTGGCCTGGAGCGCGGCGCGGCGATTCTCGATTCCAGCCGCGGCGCGCTCGACGCATCGGTCGACACTCAGTTGTCCGAAATCGAGCGAGGATTCGCCGATCTGGTGCGAAGGTCATGATAAAGCTGCCTGCATATTACGAGAAGCTGGCGGCCATCGACACCTGCCGCTGGATCGGGCATGTTACCGAGCTGGTCGGCTTGCTGGTGGAATCGAACGGCCCCTCGGCCGGAGTCGGCGATTTTTGCGAAATCAACACGCAAAGCGGCCGCGTGATCCGCACCCAGGTCATCGGATTTCGGGACGGCCGTGTTTTATCCATGCCGCTGGAGGAGACCGATGGGTTGCACCTGGGCGATCCAATCGCGGCCCGCAAGGAAGACGCCCGCATGGAAGTCGGCCCTCAATTACTGGGACGCGTGATCGACGGATTCGGAAAGCCGCTGGACGGCCTGGGACCGATCGGCGCAATCAACGAGAATGGCCCGTACGATCTCTACGCTTCGCCGCCCGGCCCGCTGGACCGCGAACCGATCGGCGAGCCGCTGGCCACCGGCATTCGCGCGATCGATAGTTTGCTCACGTGCGGCAAAGGCCAGAGGATTGGGATTTTCGGCGGCAGCGGAGTCGGCAAGAGCACTCTGCTGGGAGCGATGTCGCGGCAGAGTTCGGCGGACGTCAGTGTGATCGCGCTGATCGGAGAGCGTAATCGCGAAGTGCGCGATTTCATCGAACACGAATTGGGACCCGAGGGCTTGAAGCGCTCCGTAATCGTGGTTGCCACCTCCGACCGGCCGGCTCCGCTGCGAATTCGCGCCGCTTTCGTCGCGCTGGCTGTCTCCGAGTATTTTCGCGATCGGGGCGCCGACGTCCTGCTGGTCATGGATTCGGTCACGCGGCTGGCCATGGCGCAACGAGAGATCGGCCTCGCCGCCGGTGAACCGCCCAGTCAAAAAGGATATACTCCCTCGGTCTTCAACCTGCTTCCCAAGATCTTCGAACGCGCCGGCCGCTTCCAGAACGGGTCCATCACGGGCTTTTTTACGGTCCTGGTGGAAGGCGACGATTTCAATGAGCCAATCTGCGACGCGGTTCGGGCTATCCTCGACGGTCACATCGTTCTCTCCCGGCAGCTTGGCGCGGCGGGGCACTATCCGGCCATCGACATCCTGCAGTCCGTCAGCCGCCTGGCATCGCGTCTATCCCGCCCGGAACAGCGCACCGCCGCGGTGAAAATTCGCGAAGCGATGGCCACCCATGAACGCGCCGAGGACCTTATCAATCTCGGCGCATACGCCAGCGGAGCGAATCCAAAGCTGGACGCCGCCATCAAGTTGCGGCCGCAATTGATGGACTTTCTGAAACAAGACGCGGGCGCACATGCTCCCTTCGAGCAGACGCTGGCACGAATGAATGAACTCGCTCTGCAAGTGGGATGAAACGCTTCAATTTTCCTCTCGACCGGGTCCGGCGCTGGCGGCTGGAACTACTCAACATCGAGGAACTGAAGCTCCAACAACTGCGAGCCGAACTGAAAAGTTTGGCCGCCACGAAGCGTGTAATTCAGGAGGAATTAGCACAAACGCAGCGGCAGGTTTTGGGGCAAGTATGCGTGCAATCCTCCGAACTCGAATCCTTGGATTCCTTCGGGCTGCACATTCGTGGACGGGTTCGTCAACTGGAGCATTCCGAGTGGGAACGCGGAACCAAGGTGACTGAGCAGCGAAGGAAAGTGATCGAAGCGCGCCGCAAGTTCGAACTCCTGGAACAGTTACGAAAAAAGTCCTTGGGCGCGTGGAAAGCGGCAGCCGGCAAGGAGCAGGAGGATCTGGCCGCAGAGTTGTTCCTAGCCCGGCGGTCGCGCCGCGTGCCGCGGACAGTTTGTCCGCCGCCTCGAGACTAATCTCGAGGCGGCGGCCTGAAGGCCGCGCCAGGCCGACATTAGCGTTCTGCCAACGCCTTCGTCGCTTCCTCGATGCGCTGGTTGAGGCTCTCCAAAACTCGCGCGACATCTTGCGCCTCGCGGTTCGCTTCCTCCCAACGGGATCCCTCCACCGCTTCGCGAATGCCGGGCAGCGTCTTCGCCCCGTAACCGGTGTACATTCCCGGCGCGTAGATGTGGTGCCGGTACCAATCGCGTCCAGGCAAACCTTTGTTCAAAATCAGTGCGCGTTCGGACTCATACAACACGCGATTCGCTTTCTCCAATCCGGCGGCGTCCGGACGCGACATCGCGCCGGCCAGCGCAGCCTCGTATGCCTTCGCGCCCAACTCCGTCTTGGCGAGTTGCGCCTGCACGGCCTTGAAATCCACTTTCGTTCCGGCCAATTTCCGGATCTCTTCCACATAGCGATTCACCGTGTTCCCGAACTCCCCAAATTCAAATGGCAGCACCGGGGCATTCGCCAGACGCAGCAGCGTGGTGGCGGTGACCTGCGAAAACGCCACGCCGTAGGTAAAGCCGGGATCGGCGAATTTCTCGAACCAGGCCGGATCGTCGTAGATCGAATGATAAACGCCGCCGAGGTTCTGTCCGCCAAAGCCGAGATTCAAGCTCGCGATGCCGATGTGATCGATGAAGGCGACGTAGTCCGAACCCGCGCCCAGGGCGCCCAAATGGAAGCCGGGAATTTGCGGCTCTTCGGGCGGAGTCTCGCCCTGCCGGCGCCGTGTACGCGTGGTTTCCAGCAGACTCTTGCCGCTCTCGGGATCTTTCAAATCGCGCAGCACTTCGCTCATGAAGCGCTCCAAAGTATGCGACCCCGAAGCGCCGATCGTGCCCTTCGAATTCGTATCGGAATTAATATAAACGACGGCTTTGCGCGACAGCTCGTCCTGATGTTTCTCCACCCACTCGGTGGAGCCCAGCAGTCCGAACTCTTCGCCGTCCCACAGCGCCAGCACGATGGTTCGCTTCGGCTGCCAACCTTGTTTGCGCAATTCAGACAGAGCGCGGGCGGTTTCGAGCAGCGCCACGGCCCCGCTGAGAGGATCGTGCGCTCCGTTCACCCAACCATCGTGATGATTTCCGTAGACGACCCATTCATCCGGATAAGTGCTGCCCGGAATCATCGCGATCACGTCGTGCAGCGGACGGGTAGAGTTGTCGAAATCCAACGTGAAGTGCGCGGTGGCGGGACCCGGTCCGATGTGATACGTGAACCCCAACGCGCCGCGCCAAGCTTCCGGCGCCACCGGCCCCGCCAGGTTTTGAAGCAGCGGAGTAGCGTCGGCATAAGAAATCGGCATCACCGGAATCGTCATCAGCGATTTGGCTTCAGAAATGGCCAGCCGCTTGGAACCCTTCTCGGATGCCCAGCCGGGCGACAGCGGGTCGCCGACGTAGAGCGGCATGTCCATCACGCTGCCGCGCTGCACTCCATCCGGCGGACGCATGGGGCCCTTGGGATACACATCGCCTTGAAAATAGCCGTCGTCGCGCGGGTCCGAATAAATCAGGCAACCCACCGCCCCGCGTTCAGCCGCCACTTTCGGTTTGGTGCCGCGCCAGCTCTTGCCGTAACGCGCGATTACGATCTTGCCTTTGACGTCGATGCCCTGTTTCGCCAGCGCATCGTAATCTTCCGGAACGCCGTAGTTCACGTAGACCAGCGGAGCCGTCACATCGCCCGAGCCCGAATACGCGTTGTAAGTTGGAAGCTGCGTGACGTCGGAAGAATACGAATCGCCAGCGACCGCAGGCTCCTTCAACGTGGCGCGGAATTTCACCGGGCTGACCATTTCCAGCGTCCGGGTGGTGGGATAGGGCAGCATCGCTTCAAAGTGTTCGATGCGCGCCTCCAGTCCGAACTCCTTGAACAATCCCAGCGCATACTCGGCAACCGCGGCCGATGCGGGCGATCCGGCGTGATGCGGAACCCTGGCCATGCGCTCCAGATAAATCTTCTGGCGGCTGGCTTGCGGGAAGGCAATGGCCTTCTGTTCCAATTCGCGTTCGGCCGCCCATTGAGTTTGTGGAAAACCACGAATGGGTTCCTGGGCAGCGAGCGTCGCCGCCGCTAAGAGCAAAGCAAGAAATGATTTCATCAGAGTGTCGATGCCTGTTTGGTGTTGGTTCCGGATTTCAGGAAGGCCACGAATTCGGCGGTGTTCTTCGTCAGACCCGGAAAAGTCGCGATCGTTTTTTCGTCAGCGTCGAGGATGGCATAGAACGGAAGGCTGACCGTTCCGAAGCGTTTCTCTTCCAGTTGTTGATTCTCTTCCGATGCGCTGTCGGTGCCGTCCGTGAAAAGATCCAGCAGGATAAAATCCTTCATCAGCCCCGCGATTTCAGGGCGCGGGAGCATGTTCTGCTTCATCCAATGGCAATTCGTACAGGCATGACCGGTGAAGTTAACGAAGACCAGCTTATTCTCTTGCCGCGCTTTGGCCAGCGCTTCCTTATATTGATCCTTCATCCAGACCGGTCCCGCACTCTCACCCCCCGCCCCCATGCGCGCGGTAGGCTTTGCCTGCACCGGAATCAACGCGTCGATGTCGCCGAGCGAATATCCGAAGAGACCGGGCGCCAGGCTGATGGAAAAAATCAGGAACAGCGCACCGATCAGCATGCGCCCGATCCCCAGATGTTCGTCAGGCTTGATTCCTTCCAGCCGCAAGAACCCGAGTAAATAAAGTCCCGCCAAAGAGAACAGAACCACCCAGCAGGCCACGAATATTTCGTGCGAGATCAAGTTGGTTTGCAGAACCTGGTCGGCCGTGCTCAGATACTTCACCGAAACCGCCAGCACAATAAATCCCAGCACCACTTTGACGCGCATCAGCCAGCCGCCGCTCTTCGGCAATTTCTGCAGGAACGAAGGAAACAGCGCGAGCAGGAAAAACGGCGCGGCCAATCCGGTAGCGAAAGCCGCCATGCCCATTACCGGTTGCAAACCGCTGGTTTGCACGGAGGCGACCAGCAGCGGTCCGACGATCGGCCCAATGCAAGCGAAGGATGTCAGCGTGAAGGTCAGCCCCATGATCAACGTGCCGAGATATCCGCCGCGATCGGACGCCTGGTTGAGCTTGGTGAGCAATCCGGAAGGCAGCGTCAGTTCGTACGCGCCCAACAGGCTCAAGCCAAAAACGATGAAGACGATCGCGATAAAAATATTCACCCACGGGCTGTTCCCTAGCTGCACGACACCGAAAGGTCCGGCGACGACTTTGGTCAGGAACCCAAGTCCTGTAAACAGCACGACGATTCCGAGGCAAAATACGACGGCCTGTAACACGCCGTCGCGTCGTGTGCCCGATTGCCGGTTCACGAAATAGGAAACAGTGAAGGGAATCATCGGGAAAACGCAAGGGGTGAAGATGGCCGCCAGTCCAGCGCCGAACGCTGTCAGAAGAAATAAGCCGAAGCCGGATTGCTTCGGAGCGGGCGCGGGCGTCGCCGGCGCAGTGGAAGAAGGGGCCGGATTGCCGGCTGGGCCTGCCTTACGAAACTCCGTGTAACCCGCGGGAATGGCGATTTTCTCCGCTTTCGCCGCCGGGTCCACGGTAATTATCCCCACCGCCGTCTTCTTCTTCGGTGGCAGGCAGGTAGTATCGTTGCAGCACTGGTAGCGCACCTGGGCAGTAAGCTCAAGCGGTCCCGCGGGCGCGTCATTCTTCAACTCGATCTCGTAAAGAAAAGTGACCTCTTCGCCAAACGTTTCGGTATTGACGTTGAAGGTCGGATCTAATTTAACGATCGGCTTTGGCTGATAGACTTTCAAGCCCGCGACTGCCGGATTTTCCGCCAACACCGCAGTGGTCGCAATGGGCGGACGCGGTGTAGTGAGCGAGTAGAGGTGCCAACCAGGTTCTATCTTGGCCGTGAGATGTCCGAGAAACTTAGACCCGGGCGGCACGGATTTGGAATCGAAGGTCAGGGTCCACTGCACCGGATCCTGTACGGCGCCAAACACCGGCGCCAGCGCGGCCATGAGCAGCAGGATGATGCGAGGGAGCCAATTCAGGCTGCTGTAGGGCAGATTGTTAATCTGCCGCCGATTGGTAATCGGCCCGTACGGCAAACCTTCCCGAACAACAGGCCGATTACCAATCGGCGGCAGGATGCCATCCTGCCCCACATAGGTTTTCCAGGAAGACAGTAACTCTAAAAGCATGTCAGTCTGCCTTTGCCGCGGAGCTTCCCCCGTGGCTGTGGCGCACTTCCGCTTCAATGCGCTTGTTAAGATTTCCGCTGGTAAGCTCGGCGGCAACGCGGATGGCGTTCTTGATGGCGTTGGCGTTGGAGCGTCCATGGGTGATGATGCAGACGCCCTTGATGCCTAGCAGGGGCGCCCCTCCATGTTCCGAATAATCCACGCGCTTCTTGAAATCCTGAAAGGCGGTGCGGGAAAGAACGTATCCGATCTTGCGCGTTATGGTGGCTTCCAGCGATTCGCGCAGCATGGAATAAATCATCTCCACCAGACCTTCGCTCACCTTCAACGCCACGTTGCCGATGAATCCGTCGCAAACAATCACGTCGGTTTCGCCGGCGAAAATATCGCTGCCCTCCACATTTCCGATGAAGTTGATGGGCAGTAATTTCAGCAAAGGCGTCGCCGCGCGCGTCAGCTCATTGCCTTTGTGTTCTTCTTCGCCGATAGAAAGCAGGCCTACTCGCGGCTTGTGGGTGCGAAACGCCACGCGGGAATAGATGTCGCCCATGACGGCGAACTGCGCCAGCATGCGCGGCGAGGAATCCACGTTGGCGCCGACGTCCACTACAATGACCGGTTTGCCCTTGAGGGTTGGAAAAGCGGAAGCCAGCGCCGGCCGGTCCACGCCAGGCAACATTCCCTGAACGGTTTTGGCGGTCGCCATGACAGCCCCGGTATTGCCGGCGGACACGAAACCTTGCGCCACGCCGTCGCGAACCAGCCGCGAAGCCACACGAATGGAACTATCGCGCTTGCTGCGCATGGCTTTCGCGGCGGTGTCTTCCATGGTGACCTGCTCGCTGGCATGCTGGATCTCGATCGGCAATCCACCAATGCCTTCGTGCTGCGCGAGTTCCTTGCGAAGGAGATCCTGCTTGCCGACCAGAATGATCTTGACGCCGAAGGACCGGGCGGCGCGAATGGACCCATCGACTTCGGCCTTCGGAGCGTGGTCGCCCCCCATTGCGTCAACCGCGATGGTTACCATGGAATCAGTGTATCGATCTTAGCCGATTCTATTCCGTGCCGACTTCGATGACTTCGCGGCCCTTGTAACGGCCACAGTGCGGGCAGACGCGATGCGGCATCTTCGGCTCATGGCAATTGGGACATTCCGCCATGCCTGGTGTTTTCAGAGAATCGTGCGCCCTTCGCGTGGACGTTCGCCGCTTGGAATGGCGTCTTTTCGGATTCGGCATTTTATGTTCCTTTGACTTGTAGTTTCTTTAGCGCCGACCAGCGTTCGTCTACCTGCTTGGCCTGGCATCCGCAGTTCACCAGATTTCGGTTCCGCCCGCAAACTGGACAGATTCCGTGGCAATCTTCGCGGCAGATCCGCTGCATCGGCAGCGAGAGCAAAACATACTCCCGCAAAACATCTTTCAACTCAACCCCGCCTCCGTCATAGAAGGCGATCTCGGATTCCCCTTCGTCGATCTCTACTTCCTCGCCATATTCCACCGTAACCTCCGGACGGTAGAAGAGATCGAAGTTCGAATCGATCGGAAACTCAGCAGGCTCCAGGCACCGGTCGCAATTGGCGCCCATCCTTACATTCAGGCGACCCTGAATCCGGATTTCTCCCAGAGTGTGTGCCAACAACTCGGCGGATCCTTCCGCCTCGAGCGGTGTTACCTGATGCAACCCCTGATCGTCGGCGATCTCACCGGGAGGGAAGGTCACCGCAAAGCGGACCTTTTTTATTTCCAGCTCCTTGACACTTAAGAACATGCGAGACCTCGCCAGGAATGGGAGCCTTTAAAGAATTAGTATAGCAGCACGCAAAAACCGGAGTTAAGTACATCGCAACGTCCTGCAGTCTTGATCCTGCTCTTGGTCTTGCGCCAACTGTTCTCTTCAAAGTCTTGCATTGCACGGGCACACGAGTGTTAGCCTAACTGTGGGCCTGACTCTACGTCCTTTCTGACCCACAACCCTAGACCTTCATGAACAAACGCACACCGTGGTTCTCTCCGAGCAGCTTGTCAAAGAGATCGATACCGTTGTCGGCGTCCGGCAACGGAGCAGCTTTCTAACCCAGGCGGTCCAACGCGAGCTAATGCGCCTTCGCCAGCTCAAAGCACTCAATGAACTGGTGCCTTGGAAGGACAAAGACCATCCCCAACGCGAAATGGGTGCGAAAACTGCGCCTGGAAAGCGAGCGGCGCTTTAACAAAGTAACTGCCCGCTAGTATGGCCACGTTCCTTCTCGACACCAGCGTCGTCATCACCGACAACTCTCAGGGAGGCACGCTCAACCGACTATTCGTGAACGCCCTTGTGGCAGCTTCATGAAGGTGTGGTGGCCTAGCTTCGCCAGTTATACTCGTGGGAACTGTTATGAGCTTTCGATTTCCGTTTCTAATGATGTTCACATTGGGCGGGCTGCTTCACGCGGAGACCAACGCCGAGTTGAAGGAGCAAGTCCGTAAGGTCGAAATGAGTTTCGCAAAGACGATGGCCGATCGGGATGCAGCCGCGTTTGCGTCCTTCCTGGCGGAAGAGACGATCTTCGGTTCTAACGGTAAAGCTACGCGAAGCGCGAAGCAAGTCATCGAGCGTTGGAAGCCGTTTTTCGAAGGAGCTCAGGCGCCCTTTTCGTGGGCCCCGGAATTCGTTGAAGTTCTAGATTCAGGCACGCTGGCTTTGACGTCGGGGCCGGTGAAGGATCCGTCCGGCAAACGGATCGGCACCTTTAATTCTGTTTGGCGCCGCGAAGCGGGAGGGGCCTGGAAGATTGTTCTCGACTATGGCTGCCCAACGTGCGATTGCGCGCCTGCTCACTGAAAGAGTGTGAAAAACGCTCAGTAAACACTCCCTTACGGTCGTGGTTCCGAAAGCATCCTGGTGAACCGCGACCGTAAGGAAGCGTTGCCGCTAAGCCGTCCGGCGCAGAACAAACAGCGCTTCCGCTTCGTTAGCTTTAAAGCAATCGATTTCGTAAGCATACGGCAGAACGGTGCGAGCCTGCTCGAACAACTCGAACAATTCAAACGCCGTCCATGCATGAAAGTGAATAGGATACTTCAGGACATTCATCAGGACATTTAGCCGTTCCGGAATCTTGGCGGCGGGAAGTTTCTCCACTAATTCGATCCACTCCCGGTAATGCGATTCGCGGCTGATCTGCGCGCCCGAGCGGTAATCTTCCAGAACATGCGCAAAACGAGTCACCGGCCGGTCGACGTCGAATGTGAATCGTTTATCCGGAAGCGAAAGGAAAACGACTCCGCCCTTCTTCACTACGCGCAACATACTCTGTAGCGCTTGCAGCGTGTTTTCCAAATGTTCCAGCACCTGGTTGGCGATCACGAAATCCTGGCTGCAGTCCGGCACGCCTTCGAGGGTGTGCGCGTCGGTGACCAGATCGACGTGGACCACATCGTGGCCCGACAACTCGGTGAGGTAATAATCCTGCAACCGTTCGGAAGGCTTCGAGTCCACGTATTTCACGACGGTGCCTTGGGGAACAGTGGTGGGCTTATCCAGCGCTCCGATTTCGATTCCGCTGCCTCGCAAATATTGAAGAGCGAGAAAATCGCGGACGTGCGCGCCTTGCGTGCGAAAGGGAAATTCGTCGGTCTCAAAGACGGCGACAGGGCTGCCTCTCAGCTCAATTCCTCCGTCGACCAACGCCGAGAGCGAGTAACTGCGCAACGCCCGGTACTCCGCCGGCACTGGGAAACAAAACGCGTAGTTGCCGTGCCCCAAACCAATGCCCGCTTCGCGCAAATCATCTCGAAAGGCATTGGCCGCTGCCTCCCCAATGGGCGCCCCATTCTGCTGAATGACGACTTTCACCGGCTGTGATGGATCCACGTTATTGACCGCCCAGCCCTCGATAGCCCCGGCATGAAAGCCATCCACGCGCCCGTCAAAAGGGGCCCTCGGCGCGGCAGAACGAGCCGGAGACCGCGAGAAACGGAAGAAATTTCGCATTCAGTGCTGCTTCGATAGTAAGCCAGCTTTTTGTGAATTGTCCAACGGGATGTGGCGGACGCAGGCTCCGAAGAGAGAGAATCGATATTACGTCGTTACGTCGGACTAAACGGATGGCAAAGCTAACCAAAATTGGCGCCGGATTCTTCAAGTCGATAAAAGACCTAAAGCCGCTCGAACTACGGCCGACGAACATTTTGATCGGTTCCAACGGCGCCGGCAAATCAAACCTCATTTCTTTTCTGAATTTGCTCCGGGCGCTCGCCGAGGGGAAACTTCAAGAGTATGTAGCCCGGGCAGGCGGGGCCGAAACACTTCTATACTACGGATCGAAAGAGTCGCCACGGATGGGGGCCTCGCTCGGATTTGAAGGCAAGACAGGACGCGGAAGCTACTCTTTCTGGCTCGCCGCGACCGCGATGGACACCCTGGTGTTCACCGAAGAGCAGGTAATTTGCCCCAGGATAAAAGGTTCTGAAGGTCGGCCTGAGCAGTTGGGATCGGGCCACAAGGAAAGTCTTCTCCTGGCGGATGAGAATCGGTTCCTTGAGATTTGGGAGCTGCTCGCAGGCATTCGGATCTTTCATTTTCACGATACTTCGCCTACGGCACGCATCCGGAAGCAAGGGTACGTTGAGGATAATCGTTTTTTACAAAATGACGCCAGCAACTTAGCCGCGTTTTTGTACGGCTTGAAGCAGCGCAACCTGCCCTATTATCGGCGGATTGTAGAAGCGATCCGTCAAGTCGCGCCGTTCTTTGACGATTTCGTCCTCGCACCGAAGGCGGAGACGGATCAGCGGTCGATCCTCTTGAACTGGAAAGATCGCGACTCCGAACACCTGTTCGGCCCCCACCAACTGTCCGATGGAACATTACGCGCCATGGCGCTAATCACGCTGCTGCTTCAACCGGAGGATGAATTCCCATCCTTGATTGTCCTGGACGAGCCCGAAATCGGAATGCATCCATATGCAATCGAGGTGCTCGCGTCGTTGATTCGCGGGGCTTCGGTGCATCGCCCGCTGATCGTCGCCACACAGTCGGTGGCCCTGGTCAATTACTTTACTCCCGAAGATATCGTGGTGGTTAGCCGGAGCCAAAGCCAAAGTTATTTTGAACGGCAGAATTCCGAGTCGCTTGCGACTTGGCTGAGCGAGTATGCCATCGGCGAGTTGTGGGAAAAGAATCTAATTGGGGGAACACCTTCCCGTTGACGCGTCTGTACGTGGTCTCCGAAGGCCTTTCTGAGCTAACTTTCGTTCAGGACATCCTGGCGCCGCATGTCCAGGGGCGTCGGCCGGGGCTAATCGTGGTAGAGGCACCGAACCTGCGAGGGAATTCCAGTTACGGCAAACTGAAAAAGTTGATCCGGGCGCTGTTAGGCAAACCATCCGCCGAGGTTCTAGTTACCACAATGATTGATCTCTATCAACTGCCTGGCGACTTCCCCGGTTACACCCTGTGCAACAAATACAAAGACGAACGGAAGCGAGTCGAAGAGCTGGAGAGATTTTTCGGCGAGGATATCAACGATCGGAGGTTCATACCCTATCTACAACTTCACGAGTTCGAAGCGTTGATCCTCACCGATGTTAGTTGTCTGGGGAAATACTATCCGAAGAGTAAAGACGCCCTGGTGAAGCTGAACAAAAGCATTAAGAGAAATACAGATCTCCGGAGGAAGTGAACCGCCTTAAACCACCATCCCGGCGCATCAAGACAGTTGTGCCAGAGTATCAAAAAATCCCGTTCGGAGTGTCGGCCATAAGGGATCTCGGCATTGACTCAATTCGAGCCAAGTGCAGTCACTTCGACTCCTGGCTTCAGAGGCTGGAAAACCTGTCTTGACGCTGTTCAGGCGCTCGCACATGGTATGTTGCTTTCGTATGAAATGCCTCATCGGATTCATCCTCCTCACCGCCGCCGCTCAGAATATTACGCCCAGGAAAGTTTGCACGCCGCGAGCCTGTGCGGGCTTAGGCATGAATTCGATGTAGGGGAACGAGCTTCTCTCGTGTCGCATTGCTCGATATATTTTTGGCAATGTCACACGTGACAACTTCCGACGCCCGCCCGTTCGTGGGCCCAGCGGGGAAGTTGCTGGATCGGGCGTTGGAGGAGGCTGGCATCGATCGTGCGGACGTATACGTAACAAACGTGGTCTGGGCGGAGGAAAAATGGAGGCGTGCCCAGACGTTTCCTGGTAGGGTGGCGGAATTTTAAGATATTGACGGCATAGGGCTTACGGAGCCCTATTTTTCGTACGAATGGGGTAAGCGAAGGTTACACAAGAAGCCGGGCTTCGGAAATCAAAGCGTGCAGGCCATGGCTGGAGCCCGAAGTGGTTCGTATCCAGCAGGAAATAATTGTCTGCCTGGGCGCGGCGGGTAACCGCCACCGTGCACCCGTCCGCGATTCCGCGGGCGACCGATGAGCAGCAGCGTAACAAAGCCTATCGGGCGTTTGTCGAGGACCTCGAGCTGGTTCGCGGCGCCATGAAAACCTCAAAGTGAAGTTCTAAACTCTATTGCGAAACGTACCAACTACGATCGCGTCCAACGAGCGAACGTACTTTCTAGAAGGAGACGGTAAAAATGGAATCACTGCGCGATGTATTAATTGAAGAGTTAAGAGATTTATACGACGCCGAGAAGCAACTGGTAAAAGCCCTACCTAAAATGGCGAAAGCGGCGGGGAATGAGGATTTAAGAACCGCTTTCGAGAACCATCTGGAAGAGACCAAGGGACACGTACAACGTCTGGAACAGGCCTTCGAATTGCTGGAGGAGAAGGCCAAGAGCAAACCCTGCGAAGCGATGAAGGGTCTGATCGCGGAAGGGTCGGAGACCATGGAGGAGGATTTCTCCGAGCCATTGTTGGATTCCGCGATCATTTGCGCCGCCCAGAAGGTGGAGCACTACGAGATCGCCGGTTACGGCACGGTGGCCGCTTGGTCGCGCGCGTTGGGCCTGGAAAACGTGGCCGAACTGCTGGAGCAAACCCTGGAAGAAGAAAAAGCGGCCGACGAGAAGCTGACCGAAGTGGCCGGCGGCATTATTGCTGAAGCCGGCGCGGCCGCGTCCAGTGACGAGGAAGAAGAAGGCGACACGGTTGGGGTTGGTAGCGCTCAAAAAAAGGGTAGCAGCAACAGGTCGTCGCCGGATAACAAGTCCAAACGCCGGACTGGCTGAGAGAACCGAAGTTTTACCAGTTAAAAGTTGTTCTAACGAGCGGGGTTACCCGGTAGCCTCGCTCGAATTTTATTCATGCGGAAAGTATCGCATCCTTGTTGCAGACGGCTTCGAGCAGGTCGAAATGACTAAGCCGCGGCTGGCCCGGGACGACTGCGCGTCGATCTGGCCGGACGAGGCGCAGTTCTACTTCAACACTTTCACGACATAGTAGCTTATCGACTGGGGAACTTCCTTGAACCAGTGCGGAATCCCCGCCGGCACAACGATCACGTCGCCTTTGCTGAGGTGGTGTGTCTCCCCGCCTTGAATGTTGGACCCCACATGCTGACCGGGTTTGGTCACTTTCCCGTCCACCATGGTTCCACCAGTCACAAAGGTTGCCGTGCCGTCGACCACGTAAATAACATCCGTCTCTTTGTCGTGCACCTCGACGTTACCCGCCTTGTCACGATGGCTGCCGGAGACCAAAAGATCTGGCGCGTTAACGAGGGGGCCGCCTTTGCCGAGCGCGGCCGCTACTTTGTCATGATCGACGTAGCTAACGCCTTGAGCCGCCGCCATTCCGGCCAGCGAGATAGTAGCAGTGAACAAAGTTGCCAGTGTCAACGAAAGGTTCATTTGCTCATCATACGACTATTGTCCCGTGTACGCGATCCACATTGGCGACACCCATACCAGTTCGCCATTCGTCTCTTCGCCCCGGACGTAGTAACAAGAGGTCTTGCCCTCGATTGGATTGGCGTCCAGCCAGGTGAACTCGACGTTGGCTGTGCCGGACGTTATCCTTCACGACGAAGACCTTCGAGCAGGGCGCCGTGCCGGACAGCTTCACCTTGAGGACCGGGGGCGTGACGCTGGAAAACGCATCGCCCATGATGTGATCGCCGCTACGTTATTCGGCTAGGATATGGTCGGCCGCTCCTCCAGCAGCACCTCGCGAGTGGGAGGCGCCGCCAGGATATTTGCATAGCTTATGTGCGGGGACCAGTGATCGGAGCTGGCCTCGCATGCCAGTTTGTAGCCGCGCTCGAGCGCCCGGCTGACGAAGCCCTTGGGCCTCCAACCGCCGATGGAATTCCCGTCATTTCGTAGTTCTGACGATCGCCTTGATAAATCTCAACGGCGGGATCGTTGTCGCGCCAATCGGTCTCATGTTCGTAGGGCTGGAGACGCCGTGATTCCATTCTCCTTTCTGCCTGGCAGCCTTAACATGAGGTCTTTGCAAAGCGGAGAACTGGCTCAAGCCTAAGAGCCGCACCAGCCTATGCTTCCATCTTGATGCCACAGAAGTAAGACAGCTCAGAGAAATCGGGGAGCGCGGAACGCGCTCCGATTTTTCTAGACGCCAACAGAGCCATCGCGTACCCGACATCAACACACTCGTTGAAGTCGAGAGCGGAAAGCAAGCCCAAGATAATGCCGGCGGCCAAAGCATCCTTCGTCCCCGTTGTGTCGGTCCCGGAGCTGTGCCAGTCACCGGGTACCGTGGCTGGTGGCACCATCACCTGCAGCCGATCGATGCCATAGGCGACTTCGAAGTCTGACGGCAGCACCGGAGCAGACACTGAGGTCCGGGATGATTTCTTTACAGCGACTAAGAGCGGTTCGCGACATCCCATGCTGGCGCGCCATTCAAAGAGCAGATCGAGTTTCGTGCGCAATGTCATTCTCTTCGGATTGAAGCTCGGTCTTCTGCTTAGAAGGGTGTCCAGTTGAACCTCGTAAAGGAAGAGGAGATTGGTGCGTGTTAGAAGCGCCGAAAGCCGGTCTAACCCTCGCTTGGCATAAATGGAACCCGGCGCGAGTGAAACAACTGTGGCGGGAGGCACGCTGGCAATCAGTTCTTCCGTGAACTCGATTTCTCGACCACCAGTGAATGAAGAACAGTGAAGGACGCGGGAAGCTCGCGCAGCTTCGATGATTCTCTCTTTCATTCCGGGGCGCCGAGTCAGGTGTTCCGACCAGTTCTCATTAACTCCCGGATCAACGAAGATGATACGCTGACCATGCTCGTCTGTGTAGATGCGAGTACGGCCCGTCGAAAAACCGAGATCGCCCGCCTCCACGCAAACATGATCGCAGTTGACGTGAAACGACCTGAGATTGTCCATGAGTTCCCGGCCAGCCTCATCGTCCACGACGATTCCCGTCAGATACGACCGGATGCCCAATCGTCCGAGCGCGCATAGAGTGTTGGCTCCTGAACCTCCAGGGAAAGGTTTCGCTTCCGCGATAGTAGTCTCATGGTCAGGCGCTACTAAGTCGACCAAGTGTATGAAGTCAAGATTGTGAGCGGACACGCCGAATACGTCCACACTTGACTGTCTCGTCCGGGAAAGCCGATTGTTGATCTCTTCAAACGCGTCGTTCATTCTTTCTCCCTGCAAATACTTGAACAAGGAAGCCGCCAGCACCTGTGTAAGGCTCTCCGGAGTGGTAAAGGCGGCGGTGGTGTAATTGATCCTGAGCCAATCCACGAAAGCATCGAGCTTTTCCGCATCCTCGCCCGAGGACACATGGTGGGCGAGAACCGGCTGGCGCTTGGCGTTGAGGAGAAATGCCAGGATCGGGATCCCTCTTGAGTGGGCGCGGCGGATCTCCAGTTCGGTGTACGACACACCTTCGTGCTTTGAACCGTAGAGAGTACCAACCAGACAAACCACTAGATCCGACTGGTCAATTTGAAGGAGGCAAGTCTCCAGGCTGTTCGTTGTTCTGGCGCCAAAGTGCTCCATCCCAACAAACCTGGATTCGAAATTGGTGAGGACATTTTCAACCGCTGAAAGGTAGTCCAAGAAATTGAGATAGGTACTGGAGCAAAACACCCTCAACGGTCTACGGTGGAGGCGAAGGCGGGCGTGCGGACTGTGCATGGCAACCTCGATACTGCATTGTCGTTCTTCGCGAAGACGGAATAATGAAGCTTAGATAACGAAACTGTTACAGCGGCAGAAAGCCACCGCTGGTTTATGCTTTGCAGCAAGGGACCACCTGCATACGCGAGAATTTCGTTTCTCGTAAGCGCCGCTTCCGGGGAGCCGAATTCTAAGCGCGTCTATCCACTACGAAGGATTACCAATCCAGCGCCAGCCGCTACTACTGTCAAGCCCGATGCTGCAAAATGCTGGTGTTTAGATAAGTGACATGGGGCTCTTCAGGACGCTTCACGGGTGTGGAAAGAGCCTCAAGAAGTGCAGGAGCCGGTCCCTGCGGAAGCCGTGAAAAATCGCAAACAAAGGGTATGGCCGCTGCCGGCCACCCCAGACGATGAAAATACGCGGTTTCGGCGGCACGATAGTTTCAAGAGCTTGCGCGTATTCGGAAAACACAGGCAAGAATGCCTGTGCCACTGAATTCATGCAAATTGTGGCACAGGTATTCCTGCCTGTGTGGAGCTTAAAGCGATTTTTTCACAGCTTTCCACGGGAGCTCCTCTGGCGTCAGAAACCCCGTCCGCGCCTCGCGATCCGGGCCCTGAGCCGTTTTTCCGCAACCTTCGCATCCGCGACTCTATTGCCCCGTGTACGTGATCCACATCGGCGACACCCATACCAGTTCGCCATTCGTCTGTTCGCCCCGGACGTAGTAATAAGAGGTCTTGCCCTTTACCGGATTGGCGTCCAGCCAGGTGAACTCGACGTTGGCTGTGCCGGGTTCGATGGAATAGGCATAGACGTTATCCTTCACGACGAAGACCTTCGAGAAGGGCGCCGTGCCGGACAACTTTACCTTGAGGACCGGGGGCGTGGCGCTGGAAAACGCATCGCCCATGATGTGATCGCCGCTACGGTATTCGGCCAGGATATGGTCGGTCGCTCCGTAGACGTGCCGCTTTTTCA
The DNA here is from genome assembly GCA_955652915.1 of uncultured Bryobacteraceae bacterium. Classification (GTDB taxonomy): domain Bacteria; phylum Acidobacteriota; class Terriglobia; order Bryobacterales; family Bryobacteraceae; genus Palsa-89. The sequence continues at coordinate 29,009 of CATPCJ010000176.1, read as the reverse complement.
GGGCATCCAGCAGCGCCTCGCGAGTAGGGGCCGCGGCCAGGATATTTGCATAGCTCATGTGCGTGGACCAGTGATCGGAGCTGGCCTCGAATGCCAGTTTGTAGCCGTGCTCCAGCGCGAGGCTGACGAAGCCCTTGGGCCTCCAACCGCCGATGGAATCCTGCGCGGTGTTGGACCTGGGCGCTCCCGTCATTTCGTAGTTCTGACGATCGCCTTGATAAATCTCAACGGCGGGCTCGGAGTCGGGATCGTTGTCGCGCCAATCGGTCCCCATGTTCGTAGCGCTGGTATGAGACGCCGTCACGCCATTAAATTTCTTGAGGTAGGCGTAAAGCATCTGCGTATCGGGGGCCTTGATCGCCGGCTCGTCCGCGGTTTTGGGCAGGCGGGCAAGCGGCCGAATTCCCCGCTGCGCGAAGATGATGTTGCGGTGGCCCTCCGGATAGGCCACGCTGCGCTCGTAGCTGAACATCGGCACAAAGCGGCTGGGTGTGTAGAAGATGTCGGTGAGTTTTTGAGAGAGCCACCAGGTATATTCGCGGCCGGCTCCGTTGTCGTGATCGCAGCAACCCACCCAATCCATGTAGGAACCGTCGATCATGTAACGATACTGGTCCAAGATGGTACCGTCGGATCCACCGTCCATCGAGATTTCGCTATGCCGGTGGAATTCGCCGCGCAGGATCATGAGATTGCCATTCACGGTTTGCAGGCGGTACTTGCGCATCATGGCGACCGAATCCTGCTCCGCTTTGTCACGCGGATCGAGACCGGAAGGCGCCGCGATGGCGACACTCTTCGTGGCCGGAGGGACCGAAGCAGGTTCCAGAGTTACACGATTGGCATAGAGATCGTTGTTGTACGGGTCCTTCGATAATTCCTCGTCCGGTTGTGGGGAGGTCCGCTGACCCGGAAAGAACGTCATGGACTGGAACTGGCGGCGTCCGTCCGACGATCCCAGCACGAGCAATTCTCCGGCTTTCACCGAAACCAGCGCCGGCCGATTGTCGAGCAGGTTGTCGCTGTGATGCAGGTAGACTGGTCCGGTCCAGGCGGATCCGCTGTAGGAAGCCAGGTGCTCTGTCCAAACCGTGCCGATGCTGGTCCAGAAAACCGGATACGCGGAGCGGCAGGCTACCCAAATGCGTCCGGAAGCATCGATGGTGAGCCGGGGCGAAGTGTTACGCGGGGCACGCCGAAGCGGGGTGGACTGATTCGCTGCGCGATTCTTCGAAGCATTCGGATCGGGTGCGATCCAGTCGTTCGAGTCCGCTTGATGGCTGTTGCCCGTTTCCGGCGTGGCCGGTAATCCGGGCAGAGCAGTCCCGATATCGGTGGCAGGCTCGACTGCGGCGCCTGTTCGCGTGAAGCCACGCAGGCGGATCGCCCGGCCTTGATAGAGACCCAAACCGGTGCTGTCGTCGGCTCCGAAGTTCTTGCCCCAGCGCTCGCCACCTTCTTCGTAAGCGACCCACAGCGTGCCAGTGGGATCGTAGGCGATGGAAGGATATGCTTCGTAGGTGGGCGTAGCTGCGACGGCCTTTTCAGAGCCCCATGCGCCCTCGGCGGCGGTGCGCACGAAGATATCGTAATTGCCGTTTCGATAGGAATCCCAAGCGACGCTGACGTGCCCGGCGGAATCGGCCGCAATGCTTGGGTTCCATTCGTTGCCGCTCGAAGAGGCGACGGTGACAGGCGTTGAAAACGTATTCCCTCGTTGGCTGGAAGCGAAGATCGATGCCTTCCCATCGCGCCAGCCTTGCCAGGCGACCCAGACGTTTCCGCTGGAGTCCGTGGCGGCGGCAGGATCCACGTCCGCTCCGGGGGCGTTAGAAATCCGCAAGGTGGCGCCGGGTTTGCCATTCTCCACAACGCGTGCCCAGATGTCGAAATTCGAGCGGGCGTTGGCGGACCAAAACACCCACGGACGGCCTTTCCCGTCGACCGCCACGGTGGGGCGATACAGATCGCCACCGGAGGCGCTGATGGGGATTGGTTCGCCCCATGATCCATTCGAGTAACGCTTGAGGAGAATCTGGTCGCCTCCGGGCGGAGCGGTCATGAGGTCGAATTGATTGGGCGTCATGCGAACGCGGTCGTGATCGGGATTGTGCCGGAATTCAATATAGGCGAGCCATATGTTACCCGCCTTGTCGGTTGCGGCAGCGGGATAATCCTGCTCATCGGGACTGTTGGCGACCGGCGACCAATCCGGCACGCGATCCACCAGTGCTTTTCCTTCGAGGAAGGATTTTCTAACGCCGTAGGGAATCTCAGCGAGCCGAACCGAGAAGTTGCCTTGCGCGGTGCGAATGGTTAGTCCGGTGTTTTCGGTTTCGCGATTCAGCAGGACCAGGACGCCGTTCGCGACCACCGGTGGAGGCGTTGCGGGTGCTCCACCGGCAAATCGGCGGACGCGATGCGTGCTCAATCTCCACGCATTGCCGGGTAGCATGGTATCGCCGCGGTCGAAGCGCCAGGGCTCGACGGCGGTTATGGTTGCGCCGGAGGCGGAGACGTCACCGTCCCATTTGGTTTCGGTCTGATCGCCGGCCCCGAGGAGAATCCGGACACCGGCTGCGCCATGCGCGAGAAGTGCAAACGTACTGAAGAGGAGCAGAAGACGATGCATGCTCCCTCCTTTCGTTGCTTTCTTTGGATAATACCGCACTGCTGTGTGGCGCGGCCTCTCAGGCTGCTGCATCGAGACTCGTCTCGATGCTCCGAGGCAAGAGCCTCGAGACGAGTCTCGAGGCCGCAGACACGAGTGTCCGCGCCACATTAGTTGGTCAGATTAGTTGGTCACATTATTTGAAGGTAAGGCTGACTGAGTTGGCGGTTTGGCCGTCGACGGTCAGTACTACAGTTTGGGGGCCGCTGGCGCGGAGCGATTTTGGCAGAGGGACGTTTATTTGATCGAGGCCGACGAACACGGTCTGTGGGCCCGCGTAGGCTACGGGCAGCGTGACCGATCCGATTTTGCAAGTGACTCCCGAGAGAGCGTTGCGGCCACGAATTCCCGTGCCGAATAGTTCGAGCACAACCTGATCGCTGTCGAGTCCCAGGTCGATCGGAACAGCCGTGCATCCGGTAGCGGAGCACTGAAACGTCGAAGCCAGACTTTGCGTTGCATTCGCGTGAACCGTCACGACCACTGCCGCCGCAACGCCTTTCCCATCGGAGGTAGCGGTGTAAAGCCCGGGCGCAATGGCCGCGATGCGGGCGGCGCCGAATGCTACTGGATCTCCGTTGACGGATACCGTGACTTTGGCCGTGCCGGCGGCAACACCGGGCGGCACTTCGTAATTCACTTGCGTGGAAGATACATAGAACAATTCCGCGGGACGCGAAAAACCATTGGCGTCCGTGACCAGAACGCTGGTGCCGCCAAGATTTGTGGGCAGAGGTATCACGGCCGCCTGCTGCGTCTGGGTGGCGAGATTCGCTCCGTATGCGGAGGCGATGGCTTCCGCCGCCAGCGGGGCGCTTCCGTCCGCGGAGGAAACGCTGGTCACGGTGCCCGGTGCACCGTTGGCGATGGCGGTGTAGGCCTGCGCGACTCTAGAGCCGACCGCTGTCAGTTGATAGTTGGCGCCGGAAAGCGCGATCAGAAAGCTGCTATCGAAATATGCGAGGGCGACAGAGTGAGCCTTGGCGTAGGACGTGATGTTGGTGTGATACGGATCGCTGTCGTTGCACCCACCCCATTCCGCGATTGCCACAGCGTGACCGTGTTGCTGAGCATAGCTCACCAATGGGTCGAAATTTTGCGGCCAATTCGCGTAGCGTGGCGACGCGGTTTGGGTGCAGGTCCCGGTGGATACCTGATAGAGGTGGAAATTCCAAACAATGTTAGACCAGATCAGGTCCGGCAGCGCCGCCGATACAATCGATTCGAATGCCGTACCGGTATCCTCAACGAAAATGAGCGACTGCGGGCTGTAGGTGCGGATTGCGGCGATCAACTGGTTTTGATTGTTGCTCCAGGTGTTGCTGTCGATGCCGTGCATGTCCTCCCAGGTGTCGTAGAGTACTGCCGGATCGGCAGCGTACTTTTGCGCAAACGCGGCCCAAAAGGTGAACGCCGTATCGATGTTCGCGCCGGTAGTATCCTGCGCCGCGCAAACGGAGGGATTGGCCTGGCAATTCAAGTCACCCTGGTTGATCGCCGGGCAGTTCTTGCCGTCGGCCCCGCACGGAAGATCGGGGAACTGTCCGGCCTTCAGGATCAGAACATAGTTGCCGTACTTTTTCGCTCTTTGAATGAGCAGGTCGATATAGTCCTGATATTTCAGATTGGCGATGGGAACCTGCACGTTGTTGGACCACCAGGCCGCGTTGACGAAGATGCGCACAAGGTTCATCGATAGCAACTGGTTTTGCGCGGCGTATTCCAGGTCGGGCGCATTCGCGTCGGCATTTCCGGAGCCGGTGGAGCTGCGATTGAGTCCGCGGAGCAGGACGGGTTTGCCGGAGTCATCCAGGACGATGCCGGACGCGGAAACATGCAGAGGGCGGAACGATGGCGTCTGCGCCTGGACGGCGGCGGCGAGAACCAACGCGATCATTATCTTCATCATTGTGGGACAGGCCTCCTGGCCTGTCTTCGCCTCACCCTCCAGACAGGCCAGGAGGCCTGTCCCACTGGAGGCCGCCCTACCTGGGATTCCGGTTTGCGGCTTCGGCTGCCTGCTTCAGCTCGTTGTTGACTTGATCGAGTAATTCTTTGGCTTTCTGAGCGTGCCCCGCCATGTCCCACTCATTGGCTTTTTGCGCCTCGATGACTTTCTGGAAGGCCTGGCGGCTCAACCGCTGCGCTTCAGCCAGATTCGGGTGGCGTGCGCCGGAGATATTCCTTGCGGGCCTTTGGGCCACAACGACCCCTCCGGCAAGCAGCAGGGAACCAAAAACAGCGGTGAGAATTCGGTTTGTGATCATAGCTCAAATATTAATCTCCTTATTGCATCGTGACAAACATCGGACTTACCCAAACGATCTGCCCGTCGGTCTGAACGCCGCGCACGTAGTAATAGCTGGTTTTGCCCTTCTGCGCCGTTAAATCCTGGTACGTGAACGACACCACTCGATCGCCGCTGGTGGACTGGACGATATTGTTATCCTTCACCACCACGACGCTTTGGAACGGCGCCGTGCCCCACAAGCGCACCGTGAATACCGGCGGACTTGTCACGGTGAAAGTCTCTCCCATGAAGTGAGTTCCACTGCGAAAATCGGCCAGGATGTTATCGGTGGAACCGTACATCCGCCGCTGCCGCAATGCATCCATGATTCCATCTCGCGTCGGCGACGTCACCCATATATTGGTGAACGAAATATGCGTGGAGATGTGATCGCTGGACGCCTCAAACCCGAGTTGAATTCCCAGGCCGAGCGCAGTGGAAACATAGCCAGCGGCTTCGTATCCCGAGATGGAATCTGATGAAGTGTTGGCTCTGGGCGCGCCGGGCATCTCGTAATCCTGACGATCGCCCTGGTAGATTTCGACGAAGGGTTCTACTTCGGGATCGCTGTTGCGCCAATCCGTTCCCTGATCGGTGGCGCTGGTGTGCGGCGCGGAGATGCCCTTGAAGAAATGCAAATAAGCGTAGAGCATAGTCGTGTCGGGGGCGGGCGCCCGCTGATCCCGGGACGATAGAGGCAGGCGAGGCAGGGGGCGTACTCCGCGCTGGGCGAACAAGACGTTGCGATGTCCTTCGGGATAATTGACGCTGCGCTCATAGTAGTACATGGGAATGAACTTGGAGCCAAGCGTGTAGGCATCCGTGAACTTCTGCAACAGCCACCAGGAGTATTCGCGGGACCCGCCGTTATCGTGATCGCAGCATCCCACCCAGCCGAGAGTGCTGGCGTCGATGAAGTAGCGATAGCTGTCGATCAGCGGACCATCGCGGCCGCCGTCGAAGGAAAGCTCCGAGTGCCGGTGGAAATCGCCGCGAATCAACTGCAGTTGCCGGCCGTTCACGGTGGGCCGGTAGCTTTGATTCAGCGTGGCAGCGGCTGTTTCGGCGGCGGCCATGGCATCCGGAGGATCGGGCGTCACCTGTCCGATTTTCTGCAACTGCGGAGACTGCTGCGTCCGGTTGATGGGCACGTCGAGAGCGAAAATGTCCGAGTTGACTCCGTCCAACTGAGGAGTGCCGTTGGGCAGCGGCGACAGACGGTGGTCCATCGCCTGAGCCATCAACAAATGTCCGGGCCCCAGCGCAAGCATGGAAGGCCGGTTATCGTTGACTGCGTCCGAATCTCCAATCACACTTGGTCCGTGCCATTGGCTGCCATCGAAATAGACCATCGTGCTGGTCCAAATGCTTCCCACGCTGATGCCGGTCCCGTTGCTCGAGGAAAGCCCACCGCCGGCCGGCTGGCGGAAGGCGAGGTACACAGTGCCGTCGGAATCCGTGGCGAGCCGGGGGAAGGTGTTTCTGGGACCCGCGGCCGGGCCTATACCGTTATTCGGCGTGCGCTTCTGAACCAGTGTGGGATCGGGCTGCGCCGGAAACGGTCCCTTGGTTGTGGGTTGAAAGAGTCCGCCATTGGGTGAGCCGGGCAGGACGTTCGCGACATCGTCGCTAGTGGCGTATAGGTCGTTTCCAATCAGGCACCGTACCTGAATCGTGTGCGGCCCATAGAGCGGGATTCCGGTGGTGTCGAACGCCCCGAAGTCTTTGCCCCATCGCGATCCGGCAACCTCATAGGCAATCCACAAGCGATTCTGGGAATCGTAGGCTAGTGAGCTGCGCGCTTCGAAATTGACGGTGGCGGCGATCGCGATCGGATCGTCCAGGCCGATCTGGTCGGTGAATCGCGCGCGGCGGAGGTAGACGTCGTAGTCGCCTTTGTCATAGGTGTCCCAGGAAATCGCTACTTCGCCATTGGGGGCAGTGGCGATGGCCGGATCCCAATCGCTGGCGGACGACGTCGAAACAGTGGCCTCCGGCGCGAATGTGTCACCGGTTTGAACGCTGGCCAGGACTTCGAGATTGTTGTTCCGGAATCCTTGCCACGCCACCCAAACGCGGCCGCCGGCGTCGGCGGCGGCTACCGGAGAAAGGTCTGTGCCAGGGTCGCAGGTGAGGCGGATTTCAGAAGACATAGTGCCGTCCGCGCGTGAACTGCGGGCATAGATATCGAAGTTGCCGGCGCGCTGAGCGGAATAAAAGATCCAGGCGCGTCCCTGCCCATCGACGGCCACCGCGACACGCATCAAGTCCTCGCCGGTTCCGGTTACGGGAAACGGTCCGGTCCAGACTCGCTGCGATTTTGAATAATGCAAAAGGAAAACCTGATCGCCCCCGGCCGGGCGCGCCAGGAATCCGAAATCGGTGATGACTTGCTTCGTGCTCTGGAGCTGCGCCAGCGTGCGGTCACCATGAACGAATTGAGTATAGGCCAGATAGACGTCGTCGCCGGACTGGGCCATCGAGGGGAAATCCTCTTCCTCCGGCGAGGACGTCAATTGGAGGGAAGCGGGGGTCTGGGAGGCCAGCGCTCTGCCACCCAGGAATGTCTTGCTCACGCCGAACGGTACATCTTGCGAAGAGAAACTGAAGTTTCCCTGCGTGGTCTTAACGTCGAAGGTGACCGGGCCGGTGGCACCGGAGGTGGTAACGATGACCCCGTTTTCTTCAAATGGCCCGGGTGCCCCGACTCCGGCGGACGCGCGGGTACCGAGCTTCCAACTATCGGTTCCGGAAATGGAATCGGCGGCGTCGAAGCGCCAGCCCTTAAGGCTGAGGATGGCGGCTCCGGTTGCAGTGATGGAGCCATCCCAACGCGTGGCTACCCTGTCGCCAACACCCAGGATCACCAGAAATGACTGCGCGGGGGGAGACGAAATGGCTGCGGGAGTCGAGGCGGTCTCCGGGTAAAGAATCCGTTTGCCGGCGAAGGCAGCGACGGCGGCAAGCACCACGAGCACAATGAGCACGTATCGCAACCGCATACTCTACAAACACTTTCCGGCCGGATGAAGTTGCTGAAAGCCCAGCATTAAACCCATTGAGAAGATTGTACGCTAACGGGCATTCGGGGGCGGCAGCGGTTTTTTTGTGTTGACAATAGAACGATCATACTATATAGTACAATCGTTCTATGCCATCGAGCCCAGTGGTTCTCTATCAGCAGAAAAGGGCGAAGAAAACGCGCGCCGAGATCCTGAAACACGCCGTCGATATTGCCTCCGCCGAGGGTCTGGAAGGTCTTTCGATCGGCCGGCTCGCGGGGGAACTCGCAATGAGTAAGACCGGAGTTTTTGCGCACTTCGGTTCGAAAGAAGAACTGCAACTGGCGACTGTCAACATGGCAAAGGACATATTTGTAGCTGAGATCGTCGAACCGGCTCTGAGGACTCCACGCGGACTTCCGCGGCTCTACTCGCTCCTCCAAGCATGGCTTTCCTACGTGGAGCGAATCGTATTTCGGGGCGGGTGTTTCTTCGCCGCCGCTTCCGCCGAATTCGATAGCCGTCCGGGGAAGGTAAGGGACCGGATCGCCGAACTTACGAAGGCCTGGGTGGTGGCCCTTGAGGACGAGGTGAAGGAAGCGCAGCGGTTCAATCAGCTTTCGAAGGAGGTTGATCCACACCAACTCGTGTTCGAGCTACATGCCTATGTTCAGGAAGCCAACTGGGCGTTCCAGCTCTTTGACGACAAAATCTCCTTCGACCGGGCACGGTCAGCCATCGCCAATCGCGTCGCCGCGGACGAGACCCGGACGGGCGCAGACAGGAGAACGGCCCGTGAATAAACCGATAGACACGAGTCAACGGCTGTTACGGTTGGCACTTTTTGGCAACGCCGGATTCTCGCTTCTCTCGGCGCTGGTTATCGCCGGCGGAGGAGACCGAGTCATGCGATGGTTGGGAGCGCCGGCGGATTTCAACGCCTTGTATCTCGCGGCCGGCCTCTTCGCGTTTGCAATTTGGCTGCTACTCAACGCTGTCCGCAAGACGATCAACCTCTCGAGCGCTCGAGCGGCCATTGGGCTGGACTTGGCGTGGGTTGTCCTGAGTGCTCCGGTAGTGGTTTTCGCACCTCTGAATTCGCAAGGAAGATGGGTCGCGAGCACTGTTGCCACGATTGTGCTGTGCTTCGGGGTTACTCAGTGGATCGGCGTGCGGAGAATTATCGGCGACGGAAAGCGGCCGGAGCGGGCAGCCACTGGATCAAAGTGATCGATGCGGCGATCGGATGGGATTGTTTTTACGGGGCAACGGTAAAGATTTCAAATGGCGCCCAATAAAACGGCTTGTGCCCGAGTCCCTTTGATCGCAGTAGTTCTAGTTTTGCCGTTCGCAGGGCCTGGGCTGGCCTCTCACCGCGGCTCAGTTCACGATACATGGCCTCCATTAATTGCGGTGTTGTGCGATCGTCGGCTTCCCAGAGCCCGGCTATTACATTACGCGCGCCCGCTCCAAGGAATGCCCAGGCAAAGCCGACCAGCCCTTCGCCCGCGAATGTCTTGGCGCCGGCGCTCCGGCAAGCCGATATCGTTACCAGATCGGCATTGATCGGATGTTTTTGTATCTCACGCGCGTACAGCATGTTCTCCGTTCCTTTCGGAGAGAGAACAACCGCGCTCTCCAAGGGATGTTCGCTATTGGTGGTGGCGTGAGCGGCAAAGTGAATGAGGGAGTAGTCTTCCGGATGACAGGCGGCGTAGGATTCCGGAGTTGCGTCCGCGCCAGTTCGCACCATGCTCGGAGCGGAAGGGAACTTCGCGAGTATATCCTCCAGCTCCTTGCCTGCATTAGCCAATCGTGGAAAGTTTTTTTCGTCCTTTGTTAACGCATCTCCGATAAGCAGCAAACGCGGCGGCTCCGGCTTGGAATCCGCCTGCGCGCTCAGCAACACGTTTAACGACGGTGCTACCGACACTGTCACATCTTGAATCCAGTAGTGGCGTGGACTGCCGGGACTTAACAAGGATTCGAAGTTAACGTCAAAAAGACGTCCATCCGGGATGATTATGACGCGCGTTTCCGGTGGAACATATGGGGCGGCTGGCCCTATGAGCTTGTCGTACAGCTCCCCGCCTGAATTCTTGTCAAGCAGTGGATCGCCTCGACTCTCAATAATGAACCGGCTATAAGAATCGACGAGTTTATCGATCTCGTCTTCGCGTGGTAACTCTTTTAGATCGATTGTCGACGGTGTGATTACCCACAGGCGCGATTGCCCCGGGGCAATCCAATAAAAAAGAAGCACGCTCTTTGTTCGCTGCGCGAGCTTTTGGAAGGCGGCGGCTCCCGAGAAGGATTTAGGCGCGCTAAACCGTTCGGAAAGGAGGAGCGCCCTGCTTGAGTCGGCAATTTCGAGAGCGTCGCGGCCCCGGCCCTGCTTACAGAGAAAATCGACAAACTCCTGAAAAGGCGCGATCAAGCTGGCGCTAAAAGCGAGCTTGGATTCATCTTCGCTCAACTCGGCCCGTGCGTCATTCACTTTAGCAAGGGCACGCGCGAATTGTTTCTCCGCATCTCGAGGCCGGCCTTCGGCGACCAGTAGTTTCGCGAGCAGGAGATCGGCGTCGATTAAGAAGCTGGGCTGATTGATGCCCGAATTGGCAACAGAGCGATAAGCGGCCTGGGCTTCATCAACCCGGCCCCGTGCTTCGGCGATACGGCCGGAATTCAGCTTCACCCGCAGGCGCGTTTCGCGTTCAACGCGATCGGTCAGCATGTCCTGTGCTTGCTTGTGAGCGGTTTCCGCCTCGTCGATCTTGCCCATCAGTATCAAGGTCGTCGTGAGATTGCAACGGCCGTCAGCCTCGGTCTGTGCCTCCTTCGTCTTGGTGGCAACCTTGATTACCTGTTCATAGAAGGATCTCGCGGCCGGCAAATCCCAGCGCCTTGCAGCAAGGCCTCCACTCGCGTTCAAGCTGATGCTGAGCGGTCCCCACTGTTCGTGCTTGGTAAATATACGTTGCGCGGTCTCAAACAACGAACGGGCATCGTCAAGTTTTCCCAAGCGGTAGTCACACCAACCCAAGTTGACGGAAACCACGGCGATGCGGATTTCCGCACCCAGGGCTTTGTACGTCGTCAGTGCGTTAGCCGACGCCGCGGCGCACTCGTCGTAGCGAGCGCTTTTCAGATCCAGATATCCAAGCGCCTCCCACGCCCTAGCTTGCAGATAAGAGTCACGCACGGCGATGGCGGCAGTTAAGGCAGAGTGATAATACTCGTCGGCCTTTTGCCGGTCTCCCCGAACGAGCTCAATTGTGCCAAGACGCACCAGCACGGTAGACAAGAGCGCGGACAAGCCCGCTTTTTCCGCAATCTCCCGCGCGTCTTCCAGTGATGCTTTCGCGTCATTTTCGCCGCGGATTTGCGACAACGCGTAGCCGCGGACATACAAATATCCGGCGGTTAACTCCGGCGTCGTTGGAATGGCAACTGGAGCGGGCGAATTAAGGACGTTCAGCGATTCTTCCGGCTGATTCTGAGCCAGCAGTAGTTCTGCTTTTAAGATGCGGAAGCGATGGAACAACAAGGGCTGGGCTTGAGACGTCGAAAGACCCCGATCGGCAACCTGCATTGCCTCGGCGACGTTATCACTGCGCCGTAAGGACTCTGCTCTGTTGTAGACACTAGCGTTGGGAGCGCTGGAGCAAGCTGAACTTATGAGAAGAACCGCGGTTGCTGTTAAGCGTCTACGGAGGGATGCCATTGCCACCCATGTCTGGGCCCGAAACTGTGCCAGTGGCTGGGGATCCCAGCTCCACTCTCAACATGATGAGCCTGCGAGAGTACTGCGAGATCACAAACTCTCCGAGGTGTAATTTGCCAAATCCGGGGATGATAACAACATTGCCGTCAATCTTTACGCCGGGGCCCCCACCTTGGATCTCGCGTACGATTGATCCGATCAGAAAGCCGTTGGCGGGCGGAGCCTGCGCGGACTCTGCGCTGATTCCAAAACAAGCCCTCAAGTCATCATTGGTCTTCATGTCCGCGCATATCTGAGAGTAGCAACATGACTCGATTCCGAAATGCGGATCGATTACCGGCGTGAGTTCATGGCCGGCGACGATCAACTTCCCGAAATGACTGCCGGCGGCAGTTATGGATGGCTCGTCAGGGCCTGTTGCGGGCGGTTCACCGGGATGCTTTGAGGTGATGCGGCCAACGATAATGTCCGCCTTAACCGTATCCGCGATTCGCATGCCCTCAATCACGCCGGTGACGAGTGTTTCAAAAGCCGAGTCTGCGCTAAAGAGCCCGCTGGTTTGGGTATGGGCGGACGCGACGGAAAGGAGCTCGCGGCTCTTAAATCCCTTGATGCTGCCGCTGGAATAGCCACCCGCCGACGGCAAAACACTGACGGCTTGCGACTCGATCAGTTCCTGGTACGGGGCCTCGATGCGGCCGGAGAACCCTATGGCATGTCCTGTGTACAGAAATCGTCTGGGCATTGGTGTCCTTCTATCTTACGGCTTTCTCGTTTTGCTTAGTTCCAAAGTCAACGGGTATCTGATCTCATCCGCTTCGGCTGAGGACTTCCGAACGATCATGACATAATGGCCGGGCAGCGGTACCTGCAAACTATCCAAAAAGACTATGAAATTCTCTCCGGGTTCAAGAGGCGGCGCGACGCCTTGGCTACGAACTTTGCCCGTTGTTGCATCCTGGACGGTCCAGCGGTACCCGCTCACGGAGGCTTCGACCTCTTTGGCCCACACCCGTATCCAACGCGTCCCTTCGGGCACCGAAATCACTGGTGCGACGCCGCTGCGCACGGCGGGGTTCAGGGCAACCCGCAGTTGCGCCCCGGGCCGAATGAATTGTGATATCTGGCGTTGATAGCCAGGAATCACGACCACACTCTGGTAGCTAAACGCGGCCAGAAGCACACTAGCGGCGACTGAAGAAATCGCAGCCCACTGTTGGCGCCAGAAGGGGGGCCGGCGTCTGGCGGCCTCGTTGATCGCAACCGGAACAGAGGATTCCTCCCGCATGACCGCGCGCGCGTTTTCGATAAAAATGGCCCCGTTCCGCAACTCGTTGGAACATTCGAGGCAAGAGAAGAAGTGTTCCTCGAAATCCTGCCGCTCCACGGCGGGAAGATCATCCAACAAGTACCGGTCGACCGCGTTGTTTAGCACCGCCTGTTCGTGATTCAGAGTGCCCCCTTCTAACCGTATAGTGACGTTGGGCTCAAATCCGTTTCACCAATCATATCTCTTTTTATTACTGGGACTTCGCCCTGCCAGGCTCAGGGTTCGGCGGCGCCGGGTTGGTCGGCGCTGGGCACAGGCGCTTGGCCGGGAGCCGCTGCTTTTATCACGATCAGTTACGGGTCGCCGAATCAGACAGCCCCGTGGACCGTGTAACCGGCCACTCCGGCCGCAATAACTGGCGTCGAGGCCAGGGTTCCACCCAAATCAGGATTCTCCGCCTGCCAAGCGGGTGCCGGTCGCGTTAATGGCGAAAGTAGTACCTCGTTCCAACTTCGACCGGTCCATATTCCCAATATCGGGCTGCGCCGAGCTTGCGAGTGGCGCGACCGGAACACGAGGACCGGCAGTTTAGTCTACATAAGCGCCGCCTCCTTATACTGGCTGCCAGAAAGCCGTTAATTCCTCGGCAGTGCCGTTATAGGTGTCGCGATCGCATGCGCCGATTCCATCGACAGTGTGCGGTTGCGGTCCGACGGCGCCATCCGTGTATTGCCACATGGTCCACGCCTTCCAGGCGGGAGGGATTATCGCTGTCGGACCATATTGCGAGATCCACAGCCAGCAATTCACCAGAACAGGATCCGAACCGGCGCCGAGCAACTCCTTTAGGTAATGACCCGAGTACAGTCCCGGCCAACGATTCGTCACCGTCTGTACGTGCGTAACGAATGCCCGCGCTTCTTCCAAAGTCATACTCGGACCCTGAGGATTCGCTTCGAAATCCAACACCAATAGGTCATTGGCGCCGGGGTTCACCACGCTCAAGAAGAAATCCGCCTGTTCAACGCCATCCGCTCCTACGCCAAAATGATAAGCGCCGAACAACAGCCCCGCGTCTGCCGCGCGTTGGCGGTTAACGGCGAACGTTGGATCGGTGAACGAAGTTCCTTGGGTCGCTTTCTGAATCACACCGACAATACCGGCTGCTTTTGCCTTCTGAAGGTCCGGCTGGCCATTGTGATGAGAAAGGTCGATAATTACGTTTGTACCAATCATTCAAGCTCTCCATGGCGAATCAATTTGGCATCCGCCTCAATGCCTGTCTCGGAAGGCGTACTTCCACGCTCACTTCGGCAATGCGAAAAACCGCGATACACATTCCAAAGCTGTGACGAATAGGATACAACAAAAGGGCGCTGTTCCCACGAAAGAAGCTCCTTTCCCGCTGGATATCGGAGCTGTCGTCGTCCATCTACTTCTGTAAGCGAAAAACTGGTGAAAATTGGGACAGCGTCTGGCACACGAGATCGCTCCGCTCCTGTTTCCGTGACATTACAGATTGGCCAGGCGCGTATCGGCATCGCCAAAGCGATCCAGCTTTACGCCCATGCGATCCATGAGGGACAAATACAAGCTGCACACCTTGCGGTTGTCGTCGCCGGAGTACAAATAGTCCAGCGCGCGGCCGGTTTTGAGCGTTCCGCCCAAGCCTCCCGCCATGACCACGGGCAACTTCATGTTGTCGTGTTTCCAGCCGGACCACATGTTTGACAGGAACATCACGCAGGAATTGTCGAGCACCGTCCCCGCCCCTTCCGGCATCGCATCCAGGCGCTTCGCTAAGTACGCCATCTGGCTCAAGTGAAAACGTGAGATTCGCTCATATCCATCGGACAGGTCGTCATGAGAAGCGGAATGATGCCCTTCGCGGACTTGCAAGAAAGGATAGTAAAGAGACGAAAGATCGCGGCAGAGGAGCAGCGATGCGATGCGCGTTTTGTCCGTCTGGAAAGCCAGAGCGACGATGTCGCACATTAGTCGCGTGTGATCGCGAACGTCTTCCGGCAACCCATTCCGCGGCCTCTCCATGGTGAACGCCGGGCGGCCGCTATCCTGGGCGCAGGCATCGGCTTTGACCTTATCCTTGCGCATGCCTTCGACGCGCTTTTCAACCTCTCGGACGCCAGTCAGATACTCGTCCAGTTTGGCTTTGTCGGTCGAGCTGATTTGACCGCGGAGACTCCCGGCGCGATCTTTGATCCGGTCCAGCACACTCTGGTTGCGCAGACTCCCGCGATTTTCAAACAGGCAGTCGAAGGCCAGCGACGGGTAGACTTCGTTCGGCGCCGGCGAATCCGCGCTGTACCAGGAAATATGCGAACTGTACGCCAGGGAAAAGTTCGTCTCGTGATAACCCGTCATCGGCTGTTCGCAGGCCAGCACCAGGCTGGACAGCGGGGTGTCCTTGCCCACTTGCCTGGCGAGAACCTGGTCCATGGTGATTCCAGCCCTGGCAATGGCGCCCTTTTGCAACGGCATCCCGGAAAGAAGGTTGCCGGTCTGTCCAGGGTGAATACCCTTGCCGACAGCCGGCTGATTGAACAACCCGTTGATGACATTGATCTTTTTCTTCAAGGGCTCCAGCGGCTCCAATGTCTTGCTCAGCTTCAATTCGGCGCCCGATCCCTTCGCCCACCAATGATTCCCGTTGATTCCGTTGCCCATGAACAGGACGGCAAATCGTTTGGGAAAAACTTCGGTGGTGGTAGCGCCCCAAACCGGAAGAGATTCCAGCCAAGGCAAAGCCATGGTGACTCCAGCGCCCTGAAGAAAGGTTCTACGAGAAGGTCGCTTGCTCATACTATTCGCCTTTCCGTGAAACGTCCGGCGGTAGAAACTTCAAACAAACCGGAGATGGACACGCCACGAAAACTCCGGACGGTTTCAAGCGGCCATTTCCGGCATCGATCAGGCAAGCCAGCACCGTGTCGGAATCCTGATTGCCGATCGCCATATGTTTCGCCGTCGGCTCGATTCCAAAATGACGTGGAGTTTTTCCGCCCGTGCCTTGCTCCTCAATGTAGGTGAGCGTCCCTTTTTTCGCGTCAATGCCAAACAGCACTACGGTGTTGTTCCCGCGGTTGGACGCATAGAGGAATTTTCCGGAAGGGTGGATTCCAACTTCCGCTCCGGAGTTGGGGCCGTCATAATATCCCGGCAGCGTCGAGATGGTCTGCATCTCCGTCAAGCCCCCGGTCTTGGCATCATAGGAAAAAGCGTTCAGCGTGGAGTTCAGTTCGTTGAGGACGTACGCGAAACGGCCGTCTGGCCGGAACACCATGTGACGAGGCCCGGCTCCTGCTTTGATCGTTGTGAAAGCGGGTTCGCCCGGAGTCAGTTTGCCATGCCGCGCCTCAAATCGGTAGGTCATCACTTTGTCCAGGCCCAGGTCGCACACGAATGCAAAGCGATTTGCCGGATCCAATGTGACGCAATGCGCGTGGGGTCCGCGCTGGCGTTTGGGATCGATGCCCTGACCGGTGTGTTGCATGAAACTGGTGGCCTCGCCCAACCGCCCGTCGGCGCCAACGGGGAGAACGGCAACACTGCCGCTGCCATAGTTCGCCACCAACAGCCATCGGCTCTTCTTGTCGAGGACTAAGTGGCAAGGTCCCGAGCCCATGGACGGACGCTGATTCAGAAGCGTCAACTTCCCGGTGCCCGGATCGATGGAGAAAGCACTGACCGCGCCCGCGCCGATTTCATTCACGGCAAAGAGCAGCCGGCGCTTGAGATCGAGTTCGAGGAATGAAGGATTCTCAGATTCGGCGGCCAGCCCGAGCGGAACCAGAGTGATGTTTTGCGAAACCTCGGGATTTTCCGTCTGAAGCCGGAAATAATAAATGCCCTTGCTCTTTGGTCCCGTGTAGGTACCGGCATACACCAGAGTGACGCTGGCGGGATTAGAAGTTGACTTGCTCCGCGGCACGGTTGTCAGTGTATCATCGCGCCGAGGAGCCCTTTGATATGCTCATTCGCGTGCGCGCCGAGAGTCGGCTGAGGAGTTCGATAACCACATCCGGGCCTTCGAAGTTCGTGAGCAGCTCAAAACTCACAAGTGCCTAATTCCAGCAAGATGACGTTGCGATCATCCTATAGGAAAGCAGTTGTCTGGTCTATGGTTAAAGAATGGATTTTTTGTCCAACCGTCTATTCGATAAGCTCTCCAGCATTCAGGGACTGATCTAATCTAAAGGAGGAACATGACAAAAGACGGCAGCAGCGCCATCCAGGACCACGCTGTGGTCTCGCATGAAGACTGGCTCTCCGCGCGGACGGCGTTCCTCGCCAAGGAGAAGGAATTCACGCGGCTCCGCGACGAGCTAAGCCGGCAGCGGCGCGAGCTCCCCTGGGAGGTAGTTGACAAGGAGTATGTTTTCGAGGGACCGAATGGGAAACAGACTCTGGCGGAACTCTTCGAGGGCAGAAGCCAACTGATGGTCTATCACTTCATGTATGCGCCAAGCTGGGAAGCAGGTTGCCCGAGCTGCTCCTTCTGGGCCGACAATTTCAACGGCATTATCGTGCACTTGAACCACCGCGACGTAACTATGATTGCCGTGTCGCACGCGCCCTACGCGAAGCTCGCGGCCTACGAGAAGCGGATGGGCTGGAATTTCAAATGGCTGTCGTCGTTCGGTACGGATTTCAATTTCGACTATCACGTATCTTTCACGCCGGAAGAGGTTGCCGCGAAAGAAGTTTTCTACAACTACATTGTCCAAAAACCAGACGCCCCGGAGCTCCCGGGGGTCAGCGTCTTCTACAAGGACCCGCAGGGCCGCGTGTTCCACACCTATTCGGCTTATGCGCGCGGCATCGACATCCTGAATACGGCGTATAACTACATTGACCTGGCTCCCAAGGGCCGCGATGAGGGTGATCGCAAGCAGTACTGGGTGCGCCGACGCGACGAATACGCCCGAAAAGGAGAATGATGATTCCGAACTCTCGCGTCATGAGAAGTTTTGGACTGGTGCTGCTAGCGTGCATCAATGCTTCGGCGGCTCTGATTCTGACTATCAGCGATCCGAACCAGACTGTGACACCAGGTGGGCATGCTGTTTTTCACGGAACCTTAATGAACACAGATGCTGTTGGATATACCGTGGTGAGTTTCGGGCTGCTTAATCCCCCAACTGATGCAATTGGTCCGCCCACACTCGCTCAGCTTTTCCCCTTCGCTGAACCAGCGGTGCCGTTTAATATTGCAGGGGGCGGCCAGTTTACAGGAATCCTCGTGGACATCGCTGTGCCGCTGGCCGCGCAGATAAAGGACCACAACTTTGCCATTGAAGCGGCTACGAATATAAACGGGCCAAATGTACAAACGATCACTTCAAATTTCGCCGCCGCCGATTTGACTGTTGCGCCCGAACCCACTACCGGCATTCTAGTGTGCATCGGTCTTGCAGGTTTTTGTTTTGCTAGCGGCAGACGCCAAATCAACCGCTAAAACCTGAGCTGGAGTGAAAGTTCCTGGCCTGGTAGTCTCAGCCGACGCCGTCCCTACGGGAGAGCTCATGATCCGAGGCTCAGAAACAGTCCTGTCGCGCGACCATGCCTTTCTCTGGATCAGCGCGCTCCTGTTCATCGCGAGCGCGGCGGGCACGATTTGGTGGTGCGGGTCCATGTCCGGCGGCATGCCGATGCCCGGCGGCTGGATCATGTCCATGGCCTGGATGAGGATGCCAGGGCAGACTTGGCCCGGCGCGGCCGCCTGCTTCCTGGGCATGTGGGTGGTGATGATGCTGGCCATGATGATGCCATCCCTGGTAGTCATGCTGACGCGCTACCGCCGCTCCTTAAGCCTCTCGGGCGAGAATCGTCTGGGCGGACTGACGGCGCTCGCGGGCGCCGGCTACTTTTTCGTATGGACTATTTTCGGACTAGCTGCGTACCCGCTCGGTGTCGTCATGGCGGCAGTCGAAATGCGGTGGCCGGCTCTAGCGCGATCTGTGCCCGCCGCCACTGGCGTCGTCCTGCTGATCGCGGGATGCATTCAGTTCACCGCGTGGAAGAGCCGGCAACTCAGGTGCTGTCTGGAGGCGCCGGATTGGACGAAGGCTCCTGCTAAGGACTATCGCAACGCCTGGCGGCATGGCATCCGTTTGGGCGTCCACTGCACTTTATGCTGCTCCAGCTTCATGATGGTCCTGCTTGTGAGCGGCGTGATGGATATCGGCGTCATGGCCATCCTGGCGGCCGCGATCACCCTCGAACG
The DNA here is from genome assembly GCA_955652915.1 of uncultured Bryobacteraceae bacterium. Lineage (GTDB taxonomy): Bacteria > Acidobacteriota > Terriglobia > Bryobacterales > Bryobacteraceae > Palsa-89. The sequence continues at coordinate 9,808 of CATPCJ010000176.1, read as the reverse complement.
GCTCATTCCTAAGTCCAAATTCGCCGCCTATGCTTCCGGTGCCGTCATCAGTGTTGCAGGGATGCTCATCATCGCGCGAGCCTTGGGCGCCTAAGACGCCCGTCATTTATCGAACCGCGGCCCGAACCGCAACGTAGTACCTTCGAGGGTCTCCCATGAATTTCTGGAACGATATCCGCTATGGCGCGCGCATGTTGAGCAAATCGCCGGGTTTTGTGGTGACTGCCGTCGTCACGCTGGGTATCGGCATCGGCGCTACCACCGCGATCTTCAGCGTTTGCGATTCGCTGCTTTGGAAGCCCGCTCCGTTGCCCCACATGGAGACGCTGGTCATGGTGTTCGAAAGGGTTTCCGACTCGCCGAACGAGTGGAACCCGCTCACTCCCGCGGACCTGGACGACATCGGCCATGACAATACGGCACTCGCGAGCTTGGCCAGTTGGCAGTCTGGGATGGCCAACATTGTTGGATCCGGCGGAGAGCCGGAGCGCGTCATACAGAGCCTGGTAAGCGCCAATTTCTTCCAGGTGGTGGGCGTCCCGCCGGCGCTGGGCCGCGGCTTCGAGCCGGGAGAAGACCAGCCTGGCCGGGAGCGCGAAGTGATCCTGAGCAATAGAACATGGAAGCGCCGTTTTGGCGCGGACCCCGCGATTGTCGGTAAGCCGTTGCGGCTGGATGATGAGAACTACGTAATCACCGGAGTCATGCCCGCCAACTTTGATTTCCCGATAGCCACGGAAATCTGGACGCCTACCGCCCTTAAGCCCGCGCAACGCGGCTCGCGCAGCTCGCAGATGCTGGCCTCCTTCGGGCGGCTTAAACCAGGCCGAAGCGTCAAGCAAGCAGAGGCGGAATTGGAGAGCACCGCGGCACGTCTGGCGAAGGCGTATCCGCAAACCAACAAAGACCGCCGCTTCATGATGTGGCCGGCCATGAAGTTCCTGACGGATCCGATGACCAGGCAATACCTGATCATGACGTTGGGCTCGGTGCTTTTCGTGCTGCTCATTGCCTGTGTGAACGTGGCCAATCTTCAATTCGCGCGCGCGACCGGACGGCTCCGCGAAGTGGCGGTGCGGACTGCGTTGGGCGCCGGACGGGGGCGCATCATCGCTCAGCTATTAACGGAGAGCGTTCTGCTCTCGCTCATGGGTGGCGCACTCGGCTTGGCAGTGGCGAAATGGGGAGTCGATCTGATGAAGGGGGGCATGCCTCCGGAGATCGAACGATACATCCTGGGCTGGAAGGATATTCAACTTGATAGCCGCGCGCTGCTCTTCACGTTGGCCGCCGCAATTTTGAGCGGCATCCTGGCGGGGCTGACGCCGGCCTGGCAATGCTCGCGCCCAAACCTCACCGGCGCGTTGAAGGAAGGCGGACGCGGAACGTCATCGGGACGCGGGCGGCATCGGTTGCGCAACGTGCTGGTGGGCGCTGAAATAGCGCTCGCCGTGGTGCTGCTGGTTGGCGCCGGGCTGATGGTTCGCGGTTTCCGGACCCTGCTGGACTACGGCGCGAGACTGGAGCCGTCAACACTGTTGACCATGCGGCTGGCGGTGACGGAAAACAAATATCGCGAGCCGCACCAGATGGCCGGCTTCTATCGCGAAATTCTGGACCGGATCGGCAGGCTTCCGGGTGTGCGCTCCGCGATCGTTGCCACCGCACTACCCTACAGCGATCATTCGAGCGGTCGAATCTTTACTATCGAAGGCCAGCCTGTGGAGGCGGGCAATCAACCGGCCGGGATGTACCAAGCGGTAAGCCCGGGTTATTTCGAAACGCTGCGCATTCCACTCGTGGCAGGCCGTTTGCTGAACGATCGCGACGGTGCGGACGCTCCGAAGGTGGTGTTCATCAGCGAAAGAATGGCCAAGCGCTGGTGGAAGGGCGAATCGCCCATCGGCCGTCACATCAAGATTGGCGGGCCGGATTCCAAAAGTCCGTGGTTGACGATCGCCGGAGTCGTCGGCGATATCATGCACAGCCCCTACGACCGGGATCCGCGGCGGACCATCTATGTTCCGTATCAACAGGCGCCCGCGCTGTGGATGGATGTGGGCGTTCGCGCCAGCGGCGATGCGTTGCTCCTGGCGCCCGCGGTCACGGCGGCCATTCGCTCGGTGGACGCGGAACAGCCGATCAGCGCCATGATGACGCTGGAAAAATCGATTCATAACCGGGCCATCGGCTTGAACTACATGGCCGTCTTGATGGGAATCTTCGGCGTGCTCGCGATGGGGCTGGCGGCTATCGGCGTGTATGGCGTGATGGCTTACATGGTTTCCGAACAAGGTCACGAAATCGGCGTCCGGATGGCCTTGGGAGCGTCGCGGCAGAATGTGCTGGCGACGGTTTTCCGCCGCGGAATGGTGACGATTGGTGCGGGACTCGTGGTAGGCCTTCCGCTAGCGTATGGATTCGCAAAGTTGATGGCATCCCTGATTTTCGGTGTTACCGCGACTGACGCGACGACGTTCGTGGGGATACCACTGGCCTTAATGGCGAGTGCGGCGCTGGCGATTTATGTGCCAGCGCGCCGGGCGATGAATATCGACCCGATCGAAGCACTCCGCTATGAATAGTGGGTTACGTGTGGCACAAGCGTTCTTGCCTGTGTTGGGTTGCGGTTTTTTCAACTAGAAATAAAACTTTGCGCCGAGCTGAATCTTTCTGGACACGCTCGTTGTCGCCCCCGCGATCCGTCCGAATATCGTGCTCGTAACCACCGCGGTCGGAAAATCGAAGGACGGGTGATTCGCCAGATTCGAAATATCGGCCCGCAACTGGAACCGGTATCGTTCGGTGATATGGATGTTCTTCGCAAAGGCCGTGTCGAGACCGAATAACCCCGGAGCGCGGAAAAAATTGCGTCCCGTGTTGCCGAAATCTCCAGGACCCGGTGTTGAAAACACCGCTCGCTGGCTCGCATCGAAGTAGAACTTCAAGCTCGACGCCGGATCGTCGAAAACCTGGCCCAAGTGATTACAGTTGGAGCAATTCGCGGGTGTCTGCCGGACATTCGACACCGTGTTCGAACCCGAATAAACCGTAAACGGCCGGCCCGATTCCACGGTCAACAGCCCGGAAACTTCCCACCCGCCCGCAAGCTTGTCGAATAATTGCCCGCGATTGCCGCCAAATCGCTTGCCTCTACCGAAGGGCAGATCGTACACCCAGTAGGACTGCACAACATGGGTTCGATCGAAGTCGGAAGTAGCATAATTCAATCGACGATTGTAGATGTCGATGGGTGTCGACGATGCCGATTGAGTCGAGCCGGTGCCGACACGCGTGAATACCGGATCGAAGGACCGGGTATCCAGGGACTTGGCGAACGTATAGCTGACTTGCCCATCCAGGCCGTTGTGATAGCGATGGTGCAGTTGCACGGCCGCTGCATGATAGGTGGAGAAGTCGTTGGAGTCGATCACGAACAAGCCGCCACCGAATTGCGGGTAGGGAATGATCGGGAACAGGCCCGCTCCCGAGAGCGCCGTGACCGACTGCGGACCGGAAGGCGTTGGTTGCAATCTTATGGCGATGGAATTCGCCAGAGCTCCCACCGAATTTAAGCTGAGATTGGAAGCGAACAGCCGCCGGACGAGTTGCGATCCTGTCTCACCCGTTCTCAATCGGCTGTCTGCTGCCAGCAGCTTGTTCATCAGCGGGCTTTCACCGCCCGCCTGCACAGTCTCAAAAGCCTGGAGGAAGCCATTACTGAAAATCTGTGCCTGATTGATGTTATAAGCGCCCATCAGATGATAAGCGCGGCGCCCAATGTAGTCCGCTTCAATAACGGTGTTTTGCCCGATCTGTTGCTGCACCGCCAGGCCCCATTCGTGCGTAGTGGGCGACTTGAAATTGGGATCCACCACGGTGACGTTGTTGCTGGAGAAGGCCGCGGGCGAGCGCAGATCGCTGGGCTTTATGTTGGGCGGCGCAAGCGGCTGCAGGCCGGCCAGGCGTCCACCGGCTTGACCGTAGTCCTGATTGGACACGCCTAATGTATCGCCCGGCAGATTGGAATAGATGGCCGACGAAAGAGTGAAGGTGTTCATGCGATCGTAGGCGATCCGATAATTTCCACGGATCGAGGTGCGGCCACGCTTGAACGGATCCCACGCGAATCCTATGGACGGTCCCAGTGCGCGGAAATCGCCGCGGTACAGCGGGCCCGTCACGAACTTCAGGTTGTCACTAGGCGCGGCCCCCACAGCCACGGGCTGGTCGGGATGAACCGTTCGATTCTGCGGATCGCTGGGGCTCAGCTTGATCTCCCAGCGCAGTCCTAGATCAACAGTAAAGTTGCGCGCGATTTTCCAGGTGTCCTGGGCGTAGAAGTCGTACTCCGGAAAGATGGATTCAATGTTCAGAATTCCCGGAACAAACTTGTCCCCTTGCGCAATGAAGCCGCGGGTAACGGTTCCTACGCGGCCGAGCAGGAAGTTGACGTTGGCCTGAAAATTGGGCTGGTCAAAGGCGGTGTTGAGATCCTTGGGAAAATTGAAGGTGCCCGGATCAACGGTGTTGACCGTGGGATCGAAGTCAACGTTGGTGGTGGAGTCCTGGCCGCCGATGGAGCCGCGGATGTCGGTGTGATGCTGCAGGCGGAAGTTGATTCCGAACTTGAACTGGTGCGCGCCTCGCACATAGGTGAGATTGTCCACCACCTGATACGTGTTCAGCGTCCGGGCGTTGGCATAATCGTAAACAGCGTTGACGGTTACCGGGCCATTGTTCAGACTGAGCTTTGTGATATCGGCCGGTTGCACGAAGTTGAAGGTAAACTTGTTCTGCCCGAATACGAATTCGTTCGTCAACCGGGCCGTCGGAGTCCAGCGCCAATTCGCCGCGAAGCTGCGCGGTTCGCGGACGGTGTTTACCAGACAAGGCAAGCCGGGGAAGATGGGCAATCCCCCGTTGGCCGTGTCGCAGTTGGTGTCCTGGCTGCCCCAACTCCCGCGAAAGTAAATTGTGTTCTTGCTGTTTAGGATGTAATCCGTCTTGAACGTTTCATCGTGCTGGCGCTCCTTCTGGCCGGCGGCGAACACAAAGCCCGCCGTATTCAGCCCGTCACCCAAGTCGAAACGATTCGGCAACGGCGCGGCGGCGTTCAAGGCCGCCAATGTCTTGTCCAGTCCGAGATGTTGTGGATCGTTGGCGACAACATCGTATGCTCCCACGCTGACGCCTGGCAAGACGTTGCCGGAGGCGTCCACGGAAGCGCCGCTGCCGCCCGCCGGACGGTTTCTGCCGCCCATCACGTATCTCAGCATCCCTTGCCTGGCCTGCGCGGTAAAAACCGTTCTCGTCGCGGTCCCCGAATTCAGGGCAGCCAGGGCTTGGACGTTGGCGAAAACGAATAGCTTGTTCTTGACGATGGGTCCGCCGATGCTGCCGCCATAGATGTTCTGCACGAACTGGCTCTTGCCCAGCCCCAGCAGATTGGAGTTGTACTCGCTCGCATTCAGCCGCGGTGTGCGATAGAACCAGAATCCTGCGCCGTGAATTTCGTTGCTGCCGGAGCGGGTGATGGCTGCAACTTCGGCGCCGCTGTTGCGCCCGAATTCGGCGGTGGCGTTGCCAGTGATGATGTGCAGCTCCGAAAGCATGTCGGGGTTGAATCGTGTCGGTGAGAAGTTCGATCCACTGGCGCTGGTCTCGTTGGAATCGATGCCGTCGAGCGTGATGTTCACCGCGCGATCCCGAGCGCCGCTGACGTGTACTCCGCCGCCGGTGTTCGCTCCCACTTGAACGCCCGGCTGAATATTGATCAAGTCGATTGGATTGCGCCCGCGAGTGCCTACGATCGGCAGCTCCTGCACGCTCTTCTCCGTGAACAGGTTGCCGAAATTGCCTGAGGAGTCCGTTGTGACTACCTCCGCCACTCCGGAAACTTCCACCGATTCCGAAACAGCGCCCACGGTCAGGCTGATATTCACCGTGGTGGGCTGGCCGATAGAGACGGCATTCCCACGGCCAACGAACTTCTTAAAGCCCTGCGCGGTAACCTCGACCGTGTAGGTTCCCACCTGGACGGCGTCGAATACATAAGACCCAGCGGATGTGGTCTTGGTGGTGAAGGTGGCCTTGGTCCCTTCGTTTAGCAAAGTAACGGGTGCGTCCGGTACGATAGCGCCGGAGGAATCCACCACGGTTCCGACCACGCGTGAAGAAGTACCTTGACCGGACAATTGACCACACAACAGGCAAAGGGCAAATCCGAAAGAAGCAATGCGCATAGAGGGAGATTACCAAATCGAAAGCGCCTGCGATAGTTTGCTCACGCACGGCAGTCGTCGAAACGGCCGTCTGAAGCCGGCGTTGACGTTAGTTGCCGACGGAGACTATCGCCTCACGACTCGTAACGCCGTTCACTGTGAAGGCCAGCAAAAAGTCGCCGCTTGAAAGATCGGCCGGGATCGCGATGTTGGCCTGATAAACTCCCGCGAATAGCGGTGCGAGACCTAGAAAAAGCTTGCCCGCCGGCTTTCCGCCAACAGTGGCCGTCCATGGATACGCGGCGTCATGAAGCCCGGTATTGCCGACCGCTCCGACACCCGTCAAATACAACGTCAGCGGCCGGCCCGCTTTGACGGGGGCATCGGCGCCATTCAGAGTGTTCTCATCGACGTTGACTGCAATCGCGCGCCCGTCGGCGCTGGCGAAAATTGCCGGCATCGCCTCCGTGACCCAGAAGTTCATCTCAGGTCCGGCGGTTCCGTTCGTCGTGACAGTCAAATGATTGGTGCCGATGTTCACGCTTGACGGAAGACTCACATTGATCTGCGTGGGTCCGCCGTACTCAATAGCCACGGCCTTGCCGTTAACGTCGACCTTTGGCGAATCGCCGAAGTCGGAGCCGAATATGGAGACTTGAGATCCTGCCACCACTGGCCGCGGATCGAAGTTCGCCCCGTTCACGACGCCCCGCATTCCTACGCAAGGGAGCGCAGCTTCGTCTTTGCCGGCCTGGGTGATGGAGATGTTCGTGCCACCGAAGTTGACAGTGGTGGAGCGGCGCGAACCTGGGTTGGGAATCACGTTCACAGCCGCGTCACTCAGCACGACCCAATCCGCCGCTGACGTCATGCTCAAGGGCGGCGCGCAAGTGCCAAGGGAAAACGCCAGAGAGCCGCCCTCGGACCGCACACATCGATTTCGCTCGCCAACACTCACAACGCAACCGGCCACCTTTGTTAGTACGTCCGTGCGGATACGCGGCAGAAGGGAATACGCCGTGTTGCCGGGACACTCGGTCGTGCCACTGGCCTTGGGTGAGATGCCTGCATCGCGATGCCCGCCGACGACGTTGAGCATCAAGCCGCTGGCCATGTGAAGACTTTCGCCGCCGGGATCGAGCTTCCACTTGTTCGCTTGCCAGGCGAGCATGTTTTCCAGAGTCTCGAGCATCGGCGCGGGCGGAGGCACATTGATGTAAGTTCCCAGGAGCGCTACACCCATGGTTCCCGAGTTCACGCCGGAGAAATGCGCGCCGAGAACGCCGTCGCCGCCCGCGCGGCCCTCATACAGCAGACCATTCGGGTCCACCAGGTAGTTATAACCAATATCGTTCCAACCGTTGCCTTGAACGTGCAGCACCCAAATGGCGCGAACAATCGCCGCCCAGTCTGTAGCGGTGTTGAGATTGTCGGTGTGGTGGACAATGAGGTGCGTCACCGTAGTGTATAAAGGTGGATCTTTCGCGGGACAGGTTTGCGGTGTGCAGCCCCACTGCTCGCGGGTGATGATTGGAGGAGCGGAAATATCCGCGGCCCGGCCGGACTGCGGCGTGGGCCCCGGACCGGGGTCGATCATGAGAACTTCGGGATCGGCCACACCGTCCACTTCGATAAATCTGAAGCCCTCGCCGGACCCGCGGCCTTTATCAAAATAAATAAGCCCGGAGCCCATCCGATCGCCTTCGATTCGTTCTCCATGCGAATCGATCCAGGGTGTCCATTTCCGGCCGTCGGCCGATGCCCGCGCCCGGACGGTTGTCGTCGACGGATTGCGCCAATAAACACCCACGGCCCGGAACGCGAACGAACTTTGAGCGCGTGTCCCACGAACTATTTCACCGTGGGGCCGCTCGTCCGCCCATGCGAAGCAGAGCGCGCTGGCAATGAACGCGATAGTAAGACGGTGCCGCAAACGTTCCCAATTATAGAAGATTCGCTGCCCTTGCATTGACAGGCCCGGACCGCTAGAGTGGGACGTAATGCGAAAAACCAATTTTCTTTTAGCAGCGCTGATTGTTTTGTGCCCGGCTTCTTCCTGGGCGGAAAAGAAGGCCATTGCACCTCCGGAATTTGCGCAGCCAGGGGTACCGAGTCTGCCGTTCAGTCCCGGAATTCTGATCGACGGGACTTTGTACATCTCGGGTCAGATTGGCCGCGATCTCAAAACCGGGGCCGTTCCAGAAGACTTCGAGGCCGAGATCAAGAAGTGCCTCGAAAATAGCGCAATCATTCTGAAAGCCGCCGGCATGTCCTACGACGACGTCGTGGCGGTGCAGGTTTATCTTACGGACATCAGCTTGTTTCCGCGAATGAATGCGGTGTACTCGTCCGTCTTCAAGGATCCCCGTCCATCCCGCACAACGGTGGGTGTCACCAAGCTCGCTGCCGCCGGCGCCCGAATCGAGATCACGATGACGGCGCGGAAGTCGCGTTAGACTTCAGAGCCCATAGACGCGTATCGACTTGAGAGCTTGCTAAAGAACAGCTAGTGGATATCCCCCTTGACTCAGCCATTCACCCTGACTCCTTCTCGTGGGGCGGTCCTCCTGGACCGCGCGGGCGCCCACCCTACACGATTTGGCTGGAGAGATCCGGCTGAGTCAAGGGGATACCTCGAGCGGCCTTTTATGCGGTGATCCTTATTGAAGATCGCGGAACGCGTTGCTTGTCCAGCCAATACGCGACCCCTGCAAGAAAAAAATAGAAACGAGCGCTGTCATCGCGGCTGCCTTGTCTGACGTTGGTGGAGGACCAAAAACACAATGGATTGAACCACCAGCATGACTAACCAAAAACCACCATGCCGGGGCGGTAGTGGGTCCATTTAATAGACCCACTACGCTCGGCCATCAGTCTCCCCACGACGAACTAGAGGGAGCGCAGAAAGGCTAGCAGATTGTTCTTGTCAGTCGATGAAAGAGCGTTGAAGCGATCAATCACCGCGTTGGCTTCGGAGCCGGAACTCTTGTGCGCGGTGATGGCATCCTGCAGAAACTGCAACGTCTGCCCGGGGCCGACACGGCCGTCATGCAGGAAGAATATGCGTTGACCGAGGCCCCACAACGGCGCGGTGCGGAACTCATCGCCCGTGGCCGAGCCTTGCGAGACACCATCCGCCAATCCAGTCCCCATATGGTGTAAAGCGAAATCGGAGAACGGCGCAAATGCTACGTTGTTCAAAGCCACGAACGGCGATTGGGTTGTTCTGAGGGATGGCCTGTGGCACAGGGCGCATCCGATGCCCGTGCTCGTACCGGGAGAGTCGGGGACGATGGTCAGGTCCGTCGCATCAGTCGACGTCAGAACCGCGGTGGCCGGGACCAAGGAGGATGGAATGTCGAAAATGGCCCGGCCAGCGGCGATCTGCGCCTGCGTGATCGTTTCCGTCGCGGTGGAGTAACCCTCCGGATGTGCTGTAGGCGGAGCGTTCAGCCGCATGAAAATCGCTAATCGGGTGATGAAAGAGGTAATCTCATTCGGATTGCCCAGAGGAGGAGGTGGTGGTGGTATAACTGCCTGCTCAATTCCCGTTACGTCCTCCGGGGTGGGATTGAAGGTGCAGC
>CATPCJ010000175.1 GCA_955652915.1 uncultured Bryobacteraceae bacterium | reverse complement strand
GTTCCACAGCTCCCTTGCCGGTCTGCGCGCCGGCAAACCCAAAGCCTTCCTTTTCCAGGTTGTACTTCAAAAGAGGGAAAAGATCAGAATCGTCTTCGATCAGAACTATTTTTTTCATGCGTTCCTTACTTGAACTTAACCCGAGTGCTGTTACAAACAGATTACGATACGGTTAACCGCCTTTGACAGCGCAAAATTATTTGCCGTAAAGTCCCTTCTCTGAAATATACCCGGCCACCGCGGCCGGCAACTCCGGCGGAATCTCTCCGGCAGCCAGCCGGCGTCGAATTTCAGAAGACGAGACCGGCAGAGCGACCGTGTCCAGCCGATGCACTGTTGCACCCGGAGGAGCCATATAAACATGTCCCGGCCGCGTGACGACGATGAATTCGGTTAACCCGATCAGCTCCTGCCAGCGATGCCAACTGGCGATTTCGGCAAACGCGTCGGCGCCGATGATGAAATACGGCTGTTCCCCGGAAGCGCGCACCTTTTCAATGGTGTCGATGGAGTAGCTTTTCCCATCGCCTTCCTCCAGACGCGACACGATGAAGCGCGGGTCGGCGCGGCACACCAGTTCCACCATGCGGCAACGGTCTTCGTAGGCGGCGCCGGTATGATCGGATTTGTGGGGCGGGTGCGCGGCCGGTATAAACCAAACCTGATCGAGTCGAAACTGATCCGCGGCCTCGCGCGCCACCGTGAAGTGCGCAGTGTGGATTGGATCGAATGTGCCTCCGAACAGAGCGAGCCGCATCAGGAGTTCATCGACCCGGATCCATCGGCATTCGAATACCACGCTCGCGCGCGACTTCGGCCGCTCTTTCATACCCCGCGTCCGCGTGCCGAATCACGCCTAGTCCCGGATCTGACGTCAGCACGCGCTCCAGCCGTCCGTTACAGGCTTCGGTTCCGTCCGCCACCACCACCATTCCGGCGTGCTGCGCGTAACCGATCCCGACACCGCCGCCATTGTGAATGGAAACCCACGATGCTCCGGCCGCGGTGTTGACCAGCGCGTTGAGCAAGGGCCAATCGGCGATCGCGTCCGAGCCATCCAACATCGCTTCTGTTTCACGGTACGGCGATGCCACCGAGCCAGTGTCCAGATGATCGCGCCCAATCACGATCGGCGCCTGGATTTTGCCGCGCCGCACGTAGTCGTTTATCGCAAGTCCAAACTCGGCCCGCTCACCATATCCCAGCCAGCATATGCGCGCGGGCAAACCCTGGAAATGAATCCGATCTTTCGCCAGTTTCATCCATCGCGCCAGGACAGCATTATCCGGAAACATTTCCAGCGCAAGCCGATCGGTAACGTGGATATCTTCCGGCGCGCCCGAAAGCGCGGCCCAGCGAAACGGTCCGCGTCCCTCACAGAACAACGGACGAATGTATTCAGGAACGAAGCCGGGAATTTCGAATGCGTTTTCCACTCCCGCGCGCTTGGCCTGGGTACGAAGATTGTTTCCATAATCGAACGTAACCGAGCCCATGCGTCTCAATGCCAGCATGGCGTTCACGTGTTCAGCCATGGTCCGAAACGAGCGCCGCTGATATTCGCCGGGATCGGAACAGCGCAGCGCCAGCGCATCCTTCAGGTCCATTCCGTTCGGGATGTAGCCTTCGAGCGCGTCATGAGCGCTGGTCTGATCCGTCAGGATATCGGGTGCAATACCGCGCCGCACGAATTCGGGCAGAACGTCGGCGCAGTTTCCAACCAGCCCCACCGAAAGCGCTTCCTGCCGGTGCCGGGCTTCGTCGACCAGCTTGAGCGCTTCGTCGAGATTCCAGGCTATCCGGTCGCAATAACCGCTCTTCAATCGCTTTTCGATTCGCGCCGGATCGACATCCACGCCGATGAAGCACGCATCGTTCATGGTGGCGGCGAGCGGCTGCGCGCCACCCATTCCACCCATGCCGCCGGAGACGATCAGCTTTCCGCGCAGAGACCCGCCGAAGTGCCGGTTCGCCGCCGCCGCGAAAGTTTCGAATGTGCCTTGCACAATTCCCTGGCTGCCGATATAGATCCACGACCCGGCGGTCATTTGCCCGTACATCGTGAGACCGAGCTGTTCCAGGCGATGAAAATCTTCATAGTTGGACCAATGGCCCACCAGGTTCGAGTTCGCGATCAACACCCGCGGCGCCTCGGCATGCGTACGAAAAATGCCGACAGGCTTCCCCGATTGCACCAGCAGTGTTTCATCGTTTTCAAGTTGCCGCAGCGAACGTACAATGGCGTGAAACGACGGCCAGTCGCGCGCGGCGTGCCCAGTGCCGCCATAGACGATCAACTCGTCGGGCCGTTCGGCCACCTCCGGATCGAGGTTGTTCATCAACATCCGGAGCGCGCCCTCCTGATGCCATCCCTTGCAGGAAATATCCCGTCCGCGTGGCGCTCGAATAACAGGCGCGGATTTACTCATGCTCTTGATCGTATCGCGCGGTACTCTTTCCTGGGTAGCGGGTAGTGTCCTAAACTGCGTTGGGATGTTCGACTTTACGCTTGACGACCCTAATGCCCGCAAATACGCACAGCATCAGACAGGTACACGTTTCGAACTCTCGGCGTATCTTGCCAAGGATTCAGGAAGCCACCCGCAAAGCACGCTGGACGTCATTCGGCAATGTCAGTTTACGAAATAGGGTGGCCGGATAGAGATAATCCTCACCCGATTCATCAACCACGCGGATGAGATCGTTTGCTTCCGCTTCCGGGTCATTGACGAACGCGAAAAGCTTCCTGACCTCGAGCGAGGCGGCGAAACCGCTGTTTCGCAAGCATACTGCAAATCCGTCGGTTTTGGTCCGCATGACTAGTCTACGAAACGTTTAATCTTGAATTCCTTCTTTCCGATACCGGAGGCTTCGTACCAGTGAACCTCCGCTTTCCGCATCGTACCTTTGGCAGCCGCACGTCTGCGAATCCTTTGCGCATTCGCCGCCGCCCTTTGCCGTAAAGCTTGCGAAGACGGGGCAGCTCGCGAATCGACGTGTTGGTCAGACGGCGAGAACAACTGAACCGGCATCGCATTGAACCACGAGTAAACGATTGTTCTGATCTGCTCGTTTTGGAAGGTGACGTGGGAAGACCTCAATCGCGAACAGACGCCAATCGAGGCCTCCGCAACGGATGACTTCACGCCAGATTGTCCAGGCTCACTTTGAGAGCGGCGGCCAGTTTCCTCAGGGTGTCAATACCTCCCCTTTTGTGTCCGGCCTCAATCGCGCCAATCATCCCACGCGACACCTTGGACGCCTTCGCGAGTTTCTCCTGGGTCAGGCCACGGTGCTCGCGCCAGATCCTGACTGTGCTCTCGCCGGCAACTCGGCGCTCGGTGATCTCGAATGGTATGATTTCGTCCTCACCCCGGTCAATGCGCGCCCTCGCCGCATCGTAGGCCTTCACATCGGCGAGCATCTCGGCATCGTCAATAAGCCTCTGAAGCTTCTCCACGGGAATCACCGCGAACTCCTTGCCTCTGCGGGTGATTTTTTCAATGTGCATCAATATATCCTTCATGTCGGCCCCCACTTCCAAGACAAGCATCAGTAGGCTCTGAGTATCCAACTCATGGATCACACGCCAGTCGCCCACGCGCAGCCTGTAGCGATCCCGGCCTTGAAGCTTCGTCAGGTTGGTGTTGGGCGCGAACGGATTCGCCGCGACTTGCCGAATCTTCGCTACAATGCGCTTCTGCCAGTTCACTGGAATCCTGGCGAGTGCTCTATCGAAAATCCGGGAACTTGACCCCTCGATTCTTCCCTACTTCACATACTTCGGCGTCCCGCTGGACCAGGGATTGTAGCCGGCCGCAAACGCAACCCGCTCGGAAATCGAGGGGTGGCTGTAGCTCCAAAACTTAATCAGTGGGTTCGGATTCGGCTCTTCCAGATCAACCTCTCCGAGCACCTGAAAAGAGTGCGCCGCCACTGCTTTCGAGTTTGGCACGAGTCCATGGATCACTTCGAGTCCATAAATATCGGCCTGATGTTCCTGCCAGCGGCTGTAAGCGTTAATAATGGGTTCGCCAAGGAACCCGGCTAACGACACCAGCAATAGCATCACCGGTAGAGCCGCCCAATCCGTCACGCCGCGGATGCCCCAGCTCCCACCGCGACGCCGCAGCAGCCAGTGCAGTGCGTGAAAAGCGGCGAACAGCAGAAGCAGGGCGCCCACCGAGGATAGGATTAGCGAATTGCGTACGTGTCCCAGGACGTAATGTCCCATCTCGTGGCCGAAAACAAAAAGCGTCTCCGGTGTTGTGGACTTCTCCAACATGGTGTCCCACACCACCACTCTTTTTGACGCGCCGAAACCCGTTACATAGGCATTCAGCGATTTCAGTTTCTCGCTGGCCTTCATTTCAAACATGCGATCCGGCGTAATGGCCAGTCCCCCGCGCGCAACCACTTTCTCGAGTTCATCCACCAAAGCCCGATGCCTCGCTGCGAGCGGTTCAAACTTGAAAAACATCGGCTCGATCACAAAGGGCTCAAGAAACGCGACGGTGAAGATGATGGGCAGCGAAGCCAGCCAAAAATAGAACCACCATCGGCGTGCGCTGCGCCGAATTACGCCAAAGAGAATGAACACCAGCAACGCCGCCATCACCAGCGTAATGAGTTCGCCTTTCGTCCAGTCCCAAACCCAAGCTGGCCAGCTTTCTATTGACTGATCGTAAATTCGTTCGAGATGCTGCTCGTAGATACCCAATGGCAAACTCAGCAAGTCGATCGTCAATACCAGAAGTGGCACGAAGATAATCGCCTGTATGCCGCGGCGATGGGAGGCGGCCTCGGCCCAGTCCCGGAATTTCGCGGACCAGCCAAATCTCAGAGTCGCCAGAAGCAGGGCGATTCCGTATATCGGACCGATGAAATGCAGCCAGTTCCTGGCCGTGGAATACTCGATGGCTTTCTGCAATTTGTCCGCGGGCAAGGAATATTGATGGGGAGCATCTTTATGCTCCGGGGACGGGGGCGCGGGTTGCGCGTACAACGCAGCCGTCGCGAAGAGCAATAACAATAGCCTCTGCATTGCGCCGCTAAGAACTCATTCGTCTCTTGCGCAGCTCATCGAACGAAACCGCCAGGATGATCACGCCGCCGATGATCACTTGCTGCCAATAGGGATTCGTCCCCAGCAGGTCGCTTCCATTCGCTAGAAGCCCCATGATGAACGCGCCCACCAGCGTTCCCAGTACGCTGCCTTCGCCTCCGCGTAAACTTCCGCCCCCAATCACAACGGCCGCGATGGCAGTCAGTTCGTATCCTTGGCCGCCCGTCGGTTGACCAGTCATGAGACGCGATGCCTCGGTCATGCCCGCAAGGCCGGTCAGCAATCCGGCGATGGCGTAAACGGCGGTAGTGTGGAATCGCACCGGCACACCGGCGTAATAAGCCGCTTCCGGATTGCTGCCGATCGAAAATGCGTAACGCCCCAGTCGCGTGTGCTCCAGCAGCACGTGTATGACGACCGCGCACAGCAGCAAAATCCAGAGGACGAAGGGTACGTGCAGCAATGTGCCTTCTCCCAGATATGAAAATGCGGGAGGAATCTCGTGTACCGGCAGGCCCTTGGAAATAATGAGCGCCATGCCGCGAAAGATCCCCATGGTTCCCAGCGTGACGATGAAAGGATTGATGCGCAGCGACGTGGTCAGAGTGCCGTTGGCGAACCCGCACGCCGTGCCGGTCACGATGCCCACTACCATTCCCAATGCGATCCCATGTTTTTCCATGGTCATCGTTCCCAGCAATCCGCTGAGGGCGAGTATGGAACCTACCGATAAATCGATGCCGCCGGAGATGATGATCATGGTCATTCCCAGCGCCATGATGTTGATCACCGCGGTTTGACGCGCCACGCTCGAAAGATTCGTGTACGTCAAAAAGTTCGGCGACGCAATGGCAAGAATTATGAATAGCGCGATGAGAGTCAGAAACGGCAGAAGCCGTTGAATCATTCCGGATGCTCCTCGGTAGTGGCCGCGCTCACTTCGAATGCCGCGCAGCGCATGATCTGTTCTGGTGTGGTTCTGCCCGGCAGTTCACCGCTGATTCTTCCCTGGCGCATCACCAGAATGCGGTCGGCCACTTGCAATAGCTCCGTCATCTCGGAGCTGACCATCAGGATCGCCGCGCCGCCGCGGGCCAGCTCGTCCATCACCTGGAAGACCTCCACTTTCGCGCCGACGTCGATTCCGCGCGTGGGCTCGTCGAAGAGAAAAATGCGCGCGCCGCGAACCAGCCACTTGGCGATCGCGACCTTTTGCTGATTGCCGCCGCTGAGCCGTCCGGCGCGCTGCTTGGAGGACTCGGCACGAATCCGCAGACGCGCGGTGTATTCAGCCGCGATTTTTCTCTCCGCCGTGTGATCGAGAATTCCAAAGCGGCTCACGCTACCGAGACTCGCCAACGTCAGGTTGTAACTGATGGGCAGAGCCGTCGCCAAACCGGTTCGCTGCCGGTCTTCGGGAATCAGCGCGAGCCCTTGTGCGACAGCATCGCGCGGGGAACGGATGTGGACCGGCTTGCCTGCAATGCGAATGGTTCCCCGGTCGATTGGGTCCAGGCCGAATATCGCGCGGCATAGCTCCGTGCGGCCTGCGCCGATCAATCCCGCCATCCCGGTTATTTCTCCGGCGCGCAAGCAGAAGCTGATGTCCTTCAGCACCGGCTCGCGCGTCAGATGCTCAACTTGTAAGACTTCCTCGCCGGGTTGGACGGGCTCGCGGCTGTAGATGGACGTAAGTTCGCGGCCCACCATGTGGCGGATGATCTGGTCCGTGGTCACTTCGCTCATCGAACCCGAGTGCACCGTTTCGCCATCTCGCAGCACAGTGACACGATCGCCGATCGCCCGCAGTTCCTCCAGGCGGTGAGTGATATAAATCACGCCCACGTTCCGGTCCCGCAACCCACGCACGATGTGGAAAACTTCCTGCGTTTCGGATTCGGAAAGCGACGACGTCGGCTCGTCAAAGATCAGCAGGCTGGACCCCTGCTGGATCGCGCGGCAAATCTCCACCATCTGTTTGCCCGCCGGGCTGAGCTTTTCCACTCTCCATTCCGCTTTCAGCGGGAAGTGGTGGTCCTCAATGAGGCGGGCGGCTCGCTGAATCACCTCGCCGCGATTCACCCATCCCAACGGAAGCCGGGGTTCACGCCCTAGAAAGATATTCTCCGCGACCGTCAAGTGCGGTGCCAGCAGCGATTCCTGATGAACCATCGCGATGCCGTGCGATGCCGCTTCCACCGGATTGTGGAGATGCACGCCTTGCCCTTGCCAAAGCATTTCCCCGCCATCGCGTTCCAGCATGCCCGCCACGATTTTCATTAGCGTGGACTTGCCCGCGCCATTCTCGCCCATCAACAGATGAACTTCACCGGCGTTGACGTCGAGGCTGCCGTTACGCAACGCCACGACGCCGCCAAATCGCTTCTGGATGTTCTTGAGTTGGAGCAGCATGCTACAGGGGAGCGGGCGCTGAGTTCAAAACATGATTAATATATCATGCGGCGCGGACTTCAGTCTGCTGTCTCGAGGCTCGTCTGATGCTCGGGGAAAGAGCCTCGAGACGAGTCTCGAGGCCGCAGACGCGAGCGTCCGCGCCACGTGCTACCAGGAGCCGTTACTGAAATCGGAAGGTGCGTGACAGTACGTAGCCGGCGATTAGCGCGGTTACGAGGAAGGCAAGGATGTGCGGAATCACGGCCGCCGGGGAATCGCCAAAGCTCATCAGCTTGTGCAACGCATCCATGGCCCAACCGGTTGGAAAAACCAGCGCGAGTTTCTGAGTCCATGCCGGTGTGATCTCGATGGGCCACCAGCATCCACCCAGCGCCGCCATCAAATTGCTGGTGATGACGCCGAAGCCGATCACTTGCCCTTCGCTTTTTGCGAAATTGCCGAGCAGCATACCGAACAGCGCCGCCATGCCGGCATAGGCGGCCATCACCAATATGATGGCTCCCAGGTGCGGGCCCCAACTAACCTTGAACAGGATTGTTCCGCTCGCCATGGCAAACAGAATTTGGATGAACGCCAGCGATACGCGCGCGCCCCACTTGCCCAGCACCACCGCGGCGCGCGACATCGGAGAGGATGCTAATCGCCGCAATATTCCCTGCCGCCGTTCCACCGAGAGCGTAACGCCGCCGGCGTTCAAGAGCACCATTAGCGTGAACATCACCAGAGTGCCGGGCACTGCTTGGGCGAAACCGATGGGCGGATCTTTTCTCTTTCCAGCCGAACTGACCTGGACGGAAATTGTACGGGTCTGCCTGGCGAGCTGGTCGAACGCATCTTTGGAAAGCGGAATGCCTTTCGACGAGATGGCCGTCACATCGGCCAGCACTGTGTACACGGCCCGCGCCACACGGGTCTGATCGTAATCCGTATTCGAGCCTTCGCCCTGGCGCACAAACTCAACCTTCACCGGCTTGCGGGCGAGTACGCTGGCCGTGAAGTTCTCCGGAATCTGGATTTCGCGGAAGAAGCCAGGGGTTTGCACGACACGAAAATTACGCTGCTTCAAACGGCCGATCAACTCATCGGCGAGGAAGCCCGCATTGGCCGGCACGATCACGGCAATCGGATCCGGTTCGCCGCTACGGCCGCCAAAGCCGCCGGTAACGGTACCGATGAAGTAGAAGAATACGATCGGCATGACGAACGTCCACAGCAGCGTTTCGCGCCGGTGCAGCAGATAACGCAAGTCTTGATGAACTATGAATAGGGCGTCGCGTATCATGCCGTCCTCCGGATGCCGCGGAAGGCGATGAACCATGCGACTGCAAGAAATCCGGCGACTATGGCGAAGGCCGACCCATGCAATGAGCCGGACAGGATACTTTGCAGTTCCTGAATGGACCACCCGTTCGGTGTCAGCCGTCCGATGGCCGCCAACCCTTTCGGCATGATGTCCAGGGGAAAGAAGCTGCCTCCTAACATCGATAGCGGCAGCATCACGAAATTACTGAGCAGACTTGCAACGCGCTCGGTGGACGCGGCCGATTGGAGAATCATTATCAACAGGTAGAGTCCCGTTCCGGAAGCCGCAATCCATAGGGTGGCGAGAGCGAAGTTCGCAATCGGAAGATCAACCAGCAGACGCGCGAGAATCAGACCGAACGCTCCCACGGCCGCGAGAACCAGCGCGGCGGCGAGCATCTTCCCGGCCAGAAAAACACCGACACTGGCGGGCGTGGTGGCGACGCGCCGCAGCGCCCCCGAAGTTCGCTCGCGCCAAACATCCGTTGCCAGGCCGCCGGCGATGAAGAACACCCCCATGTACAGCAGCCCCGGCAGCATCAGCGCCGCAAAGGCGCCCGGCCGATCGTTCTTGTCCTGGATGACTTTATTCTGAACCTGAATCAGAGGTGGATTGAGAGACGTTTGCAGATCCCGGGCGATTCGACTGAACCGCACGGAGATTTCGGCGATGCCGGCGTCCGTTGGTCCCCGCGAGGACGAGACAGCGCGAAGCTGGTCGCCAGCGACCGCCTGCAAGTAGAAAGCGCCGTCGGCCAGCATGGAAACCATTTCCTCGACGATGTTCGGCAGAATGCGCTGCGCGGGATTGCGAACCAGTTGGATGGACGCGGGCTTCGATTCCAGCAAGGCGGCGGTAAAATCTTTCGGAATGATGAGCAGCGCCGAGGCGCCGCCCTTGTCCATGCGGCGCCGGCCGTCCTCTCGATTCACTTTCTCGATGGTGATCATGTCGCCCAGTGGACCTTGGCTGAAGGCGCTGGCCAGCAACATCGCGCCGATGCCCCGATCTTCATCGGCGATCAGCAGAATCCCGTGAGGACGCGCTTCGCCGCGGCCGAAAAT
>CATPCJ010000174.1 GCA_955652915.1 uncultured Bryobacteraceae bacterium | reverse complement strand
TTCTACCAGTACCTTGCCTTGGCGGATGCTCTCCGTGATGGTCGCGCCCGTGAACGAAAGTTGGCGGAAGAAGAATTGCATCGGCGATTTCGAGAGGCGCGGTGAAGGACTCGAACCGCGCTCAACTCATCAAAGCGGCGGAAACCCTGCGTCCGTTGCTTGGTGAACTTGTCTTCGTTGGAGGGTCGGTAACAGGTCTGCTCATTACCGAAGAAGCGGCCGGCGAAGCGCGTTCGACGCTCGATGTGGATGCGATCGCGGAAATCACTTCCTACGCTGAGTATGTCGCGTTTGGGGATCGTTTGCGCACACTGGGATTTGTCGAAGACACCACCGAGGATGCGCCATTATGTCGCTGGACCCATCGCGGGATAATACTCGACGTAATGCCGCTCAATGGCAAGATCCTCGGCTTCTCGAACCGTTGGTATCGGGCCGCGATGGAGTCGGCGCTGACCCATCGGCTGAAGAAGGATCTGGAAATTCGTGTTGTAACCGCCCCACTCTTCCTCGCGACCAAGCTGGAAGCGTTCAAGGGTCGCGGGAAGGGCGATTTCTTTGGAAGCCGTGACTTGGAAGACCTAATCTCCGTAGTTGATGGCCGCGCTAATCTTGTTGCGGAGGTTCAAGCAGAAGCGGCTGAACTTCGCTTGTACGTTCGCAGCGAAATCAATAGGCTATTGGCTAAGCCGGCGTTTCTGGACGCGCTGCCTGGATACTTGCTCCCCGATGCGGCCAGTCAAGCCAGGTTAAGCGTTGTCCTCCAGCGCTTCGCCGAACTTTTGAAATAGCTACTTGTGCTAATCTGTAGCTACAATGGTGACAGTAGCCAGCCGGGAGTTAAAGAATCGTTTGGGCCGTTATCTCCAATTGGTTCGCGAGGGACACCCGGTTCGGATCACGGATCGCGGCAAACCGATCGGATGCATCCTGCCGCTCCAAAAATCGGACGAATCCGCCGAGATGGCTCACCTATCGCGCTTGCTTGCCTCCGGCGGCCTGACGCTGGGCAACGGGACGCTACGTCGCCGTTGGAAGCCTGCAATCTTGAAGCCAGGGCCTACAATCGCTGACATGATCGCCGAGGACCGCAGGTAGTGTTATACCTGGACAGTTCGGCTCTGGCCAAGCTTTATCTCGTCGAACCCGAGAGCCCAGCGATGGAGACAACCATTCGCGCGAACAGTCCGTGGATTACAACCAGCCGGGTGACATACGCGGAAATATTCTCGGTTCTGGCGCGTTGTCAACGCGATCGTCGAATCTCACCGGCTTCGTACAAGACCCAGAAGAAAGCCTTCCTCGCCGATTGGGAAACGTTTCATATAGTCGAGTTGACGGCGGCAGTTTTGTCAGACGCAGCACGACAGATCGAACGTCACGCGCTCCGCGGTTTCGCCGCCATTCATCTTTGTTCCGCTTTGTGGATTGGACGGCCGTTGTTTGCCTGTTTCGATGACAGGTTGCGTGACGCCGCCGTGGCCGAAGGATTACCGCTGGCAGTGCAGATTTCGGGAACGCCAATTTCGGGCCCTCCCCGGTGATACAATGAACTCAGATGTTTGCTTTTCCTCCGCGCACGCGGATGAAGGTCTCCAATTCCGCTACCCGCTGCTCGTTTGTTGTTCCTGCATGCGTTTAAGACCAATTATTGAATGAAAATAAGCGTTCAGATCACACGCGGCATTGAACCCCTTTTTGGGACCCGCGATGAAAATATCCGCGTTCTCGAAAGTGGATTGAGCGTCCATACCAGCTTGCTGAACGATTCACTGGAAATTGAGGGCGATGAGCCGAACGTCATCCGCGCCGCCAGCATCCTGGAGGATTACGTCGCCCTGGTGAAAGAAGGCCAGAGCTTCACCAATGGCGATCTCAACAGCTATCTGCGGGTGGTCACGGAGGACCCCGAAGTTACTTTGCGCAGCCTGGTGCATAGCGGACGCCAGCGAAATTTCGGCAAGAAAACGCTGGCGCCCAAGACCGTGAATCAGCGGCGCTACGTCGAGGCCATTGAGCGGCACGATCTGGTTTTTGGCGTTGGGCCTGCTGGAACCGGGAAAACGTATCTCGCGGTGGCGATGGCTGTGTCCGCATTGGTGAACAAACGCGTCAGCCGCATCGTGCTCACACGTCCGGCGGTCGAGGCCGGCGAGCGGCTCGGGTTCCTGCCGGGCAACTTGCAGGAGAAAGTGGATCCCTATCTGCGGCCGCTGTATGACGCGCTGTACGATATGCTCGAGTCGGAAAAAGTAGAAAAACTGCTGGAGCGCGCCGTGATTGAAGTGGCCCCCATCGCCTTCATGCGCGGCCGCACCTTGAACGACAGCTTCATCATTTTCGACGAAGCGCAAAACAGCACCGCGGAGCAGATGAAGATGCTGCTTACCCGGCAAGGCTTCAATTCCAAGATGGTGGTGACCGGCGACCTTACGCAGGTGGATCTGCCTTCCGGCAAACGCAGCGGTCTCACGGACGCGACCGACGTCCTGCGCGGAGTGGAAGGCATCAGTTTTGTATATTTCGACGAGCGCGACGTCGTTCGCCACCCCCTGGTTCAACGAATCGTTAAGGCATACGAGCGATATCAGGAGGGCAGGCAGCTTGCTCTCAAGCTGTCCGACCCGGCGGGCGAGATGGCCGCTCCGTCTCCCGAATCGCTTCCGGCGGGAGCGGCGGCGCATGAAATTCCGCTGAACTGATTCACTGACATGTCTCGCCAGCAGACCACTCTGCTTTTCGATGTGCCTACCCCTGGAGTATCCCGTCAAAGCGCTCGATCCTTCGCAAAGCTGTTGGAATCGGAACTAGCCCCGGGGCGCGCGTTCTGTTGCCTGATCGCCAGCGACGGAGAATTGCGGCGTCTGAATCGCGAGTTTCGCGGCCAGGATTATGCGACCGATGTGTTGTCGTTTCCCTGCGCGGAGTCAGGCCCGTTCCTCGGCGAAATCGCCATTTCTTTCGCCAAAGCCAAACAGCAGGCAGCGGAGCACGGCCACAGCGTAAATCAAGAAATCGAGATCCTGATGCTGCACGGCGTACTGCACCTGCTGGGCATGGATCACGAAACCGATCGCGGCCGGATGGCGCGAGCCGAACGCAAATGGCGTGAAATTCTGGGATTGCCGGCCGGCATGATTGAGCGGGTGTCGACGTGACCGCCTTTGCCTGGATAGGCATCGTAATCGTCCTGGGGCTGCTTTGTCTCGTTACGGTGATCCAGCTACTCTACGCGGAGTCCTTGCGTTTGCGCGCACGCGATCTTCCCGCGCTTCAGTTTTTCAAGGAAACTCTGGAAGCCCGGATCGGCGTCACTACCGAAAAGGGAGTGCTCGTTTTTTCACTCCTCAAGCACACCCTGCTGCTCATGCTGGGCATTTGTTTCCTGGCGGCCAAAATGGACGACGGCGGCCGGCATTGGCAGAGTTTTTTCGAAGCAGCGCTGTTTGCGTGGCTCAGCATGCTGGCGTCCACCTATATTTTCGCGCAGTTGCTGTACCGCAAAACCAAGGGACATTGGCTGATTCCCTTCGCCCCGGTGCTGCGGATTTGTGCTTTGCTGGTGCGGCCTTTGGCGGCGATCCTCGGATTCTTCGAATCGTTGGTGGAGCTGGCGGAGCCAGGCTCGGTGAGCCCGGAAGCGCCCAACGTGGCCGGCGACATCGAAGCGCTTATTTCGGCCGGCGAAGAGGAAGGCATCATCGAGAAAGACGATCGCAAGCTGATTGAATCGGTGGTCGCGTTTGGCGATAAGACGGTTCGCGAAGTGATGACGCCCAGGCCCAGGATCGTGGCGATTGAAGCTTCCCGCTCGCTGGAAGATCTGCGCGAGCTGGTAATTGAGCAAGGCTATTCGCGAATTCCGGTTTACGAACAGAGCATCGATCACATCACCGGCTTCGTGCACGTGCGGGACATGTTTGAGCTGGACGAACAGGACCGCCATGGCCGGCTGGTAAAAGAACTGGCCCGTCCAATTCGGCCTGTTCCCGAAACCAAACCGGTGAACGATCTGCTACGCGAAATGCAACATGATGGCGCGCACATGGCCCTCGTGATCGACGAGTATGGCAATACGGCCGGCCTCGTCACTATGGAAGACATGGTCGAGGAGATCCTGGGCGAAATTCACGACGAACATGAACCGGAGCGCGACGTTCAGAAGGAATCCGACGACAGCTTCGTGGTTACCGGCAGCCTGGATTTGGATCGTCTGCGTGAGCTGATTGGCTTCCGGCCTCACGATGAGACCGAATCCACGACCATTGGCGGCCTGGTGACGGAATGGCTCGGCCGGGTTCCACGCGTCGGCGAGAAACTTGAGCGTGAGGGAATTCGGATTGAAGTGTTGGCCGGGGATGAGTTGAAAGTCGAGCAGGTTCGGATCTCGAAAGTGGAAGAGGCGACCCATGTCTGACGCCCCCGCCTTTCGATCCGGCTTCGTTTCGATTGTCGGCCGGCCGAACGCGGGCAAGTCGACCTTGCTCAATGCCCTGGTTGGCGGAAAACTAGCCATCGTTTCCGAAAAGCCGCAGACTACGCGCAGCTCCGTCGAAGGCGTCGTAAATCTGGAAGGCGCGCAGATTATTTTCCTCGATACCCCGGGTATCCACGCCTCCACATCGTTGTTGAACAAGCGTATGATGGACGCTGTCCGTTCCGCGCTGGAAGATCGCGACGTGGTCCTGTACCTGGGCGATGCCACCGCGCCCTTTACCGAGGAAGATGTCAAAGCGCTGAGCGCGATCCGCAACCTCACCAAGCCGGCGTTCTTGCTGCTCACCAAAATCGACCGGCTTTCCGACAAGCGAATGCTGCTGCCCCGCATCGAGGAATACAAAGCCGTGCGTGAGTTTGACGAATATATTCCGATTTCGTCGGTTACCGGCGCGGGGCTGGATCAGGTTCGCCAGGCGATATTGAAACGCCTGCCCGAAGGCCCCACCTTTTTTCCGCCCGACTACATCACGGACCAGCCCGAGCGGTTCCTGGGTGCGGAATTGATCCGCGAAAGAATCTTGCGCGAGACCCGGCAGGAGGTTCCCCATTCGGTGGCGGTGGTGATCGATGAATGGAAAGATACGCCGCGGTTGCTCAGAATCATGGCCACGATTTATGTCGAGCGGCCCGGCCAGAAGGCGATAGTGATCGGCGCAAAAGGCGCGACGCTCAAAAAAATCGGCACTCTGGCCCGCCACGAGATGGAAACGATGTTCTCCCGCAAGATTTTCCTGGAGATGTTCGTTAAAGTACAGAAGGATTGGCGGGAGAACCCCGAATTCCTGAATTCTATTGACTGGCGCTCCATGCGGGGGCGAGAATTGGACTGACATGCGTTTCCTATGGTTTCTGCTCGTATTCTCACTCATCCTGACACCCCTGCTGGCTCAAAAGCCGGTGACTGACGACGTCATCAACGACCAGGTTCGAGTCAAAATCGCCAACGACGCGGAGATCGGCGGCATGCCCATTGAGGTAGATGTGCATCAGGGCGTTGTGATCCTCAAGGGCAAAGTGCGCACGGAAAAGATGCGGTCCAAGGCGGAAAAGGTCGCTAAGAAGGTACGGGGTGTTACCAGCGTTACGAATCAGTTGCTGGTCAGCCAGGATTGAGTGTGGAACAGGCATTCTTGCCTGTGTGGACCTTAGGCCGTTTTTTTCACAGCTTCCTGCGCTCATCTACACGATTGTCGAACGTTTTCGGTGCGACCAACGGGAGCGGGTAGGCTGCCGCACTCTGAGTGGGGTTGCGTTTGCGTTCGCCCCCTTCCCTCAAATCGGAGGACATGGGTTTCGGCGCGGACGCCCGGAGCCCTCAAGGTGCGATTTGTGCGCGTTCATCGGAGCGAAGCGAAGATCTTCATGTCAAGAGCATTCGTTACGTTTTGCCAAGTCCATATGTGGCAATCTCTTCCACCTCTCCGCATCCAATTAGTTAGGCCGCCGTTTACCTTTCTTGACAGTTCCCTGGGTAACCCTCCTAAGTTCTTCAGCGCCAATCCTATGAATGAAGTTGTGTGTAATCTTTTTGTCTCTGGCGTTAGGGGCTCAGACGCCGCTGGCTGGGACCAAGTTGGTAAGCGGCGAAGTCACCTCCGTGGACGCGTCCGCTAAGCAATTCAAAGTAAAGGCTGATGACGGGGTTAACTATACCGTAGCCCTTCAGGACAGCACGTCTTATCTCCGCATGCCGTTCGGCGAAAAAGACCAAAAGAAAGCCACCAAGATCGAATTCTCGGATATTGCGGTTGGCGACCGGTTGATTGCCCGGGGCCCCCTGGCGGAGGATACGAAAACGGTCACCGTTAGAACCGTGATCGTCATGTCCAAGGACGACGTGGCCAAGAAACAGCAGCAGGATCATGCCGACTGGCAGAAACGCGGCGTTGCCGGGACTATCACCTCCGTGAACCCGGATACCAAGGAAATTACAGTCAACGTGCACGGCCGCGATAGCAAACCGCTCGTCATCGACGCTGGCAAGACCAGCTTTCGGCGTTATGCTCCGGAGTCGGTTCGATTCGCCGACGCCAAGCCGAGCTCGTTCGCCGAATTGCAGGTCGGCGACACGGTTCGCGCACTCGGCGACAAGAACGACGATGGCTCCCGCCTGACGGCGGAGGAGCTGGTTTCAGGAACTTTCCAGACCATCGCCGGAACCGTGATTTCGGTCAATGCCGCAACCGGTGAAGTTCAGCTCATGGATCTCAAGACCAAGAAGCCGGTGACGGTTCGGACGAACCAGAGTTCGATGCTGCGCCGGCTGGAAGAGCGCACCGCGACGATGTTAGCGCGGCGAATGAACCCGGCCCCCGATGGTGGTGGGCCGGCAGGCGGCGCGCCGGCTGGAGGTGCTCCAGGTGGTGGTCCCCCGGGTGGCGGCAATCCGCGTACTTTAGATGCTCCGCGTGCGGGTGGGACTCCCGGACCTGGACCTGGCGGCCCCGGCGGCGGGATGCGCGGAGGTAATTTCGACCTTCAGTCGATCCTGGAACGGTCGCCGCAGCTTGCATTAACCGAATTGAAAAAGGGCGACGCATTAATTGTTTCGAGCACGAAGGGAGCGGACGGCTCCTCAATGACCGCGATTTCGTTGGTTGCGGGTGTAGAGCCGTTCCTTGCGGCGGCGCCTCGTAGGGCCGGTCAAGTGGACCTCGGATCGTGGAGTCTTGGCATGGGCGCACCGGAAGGGTGACCCGGGCGTGTATTTCTTAAAAACTAAAAACAGGAATAGAATGTCCAAACAACTGCTTGTAGTCTTGCTGCTTCTGATCCTTTCGCTGGCGCTGAACGCCCAGCAGCTCGGAATTTTGCGCGGCGTGGTCACCGACGAATCCGGCGCCTTGGTCCCTGGCGCGAAGGTAGTGGTGTCTGACGGCGCCCGTCCCGTGAAATCCGTTACCGCGGGGAACGACGGCAGCTACTCGATTGCCGGAATTCCTCCTGGCAAGTACATGGTGCAGGCATCTTCTCCCGGACTGGTGCAGTTCCAACCCGCCGCCCTGGAAGTAACCGGCGGCGCGACGGCAACGCTGAATCTTCAACTGCGAGTGACGCTCGAAAAGCAGGAAGTCACGGTGCAGGAAAACTCCGGACCGATGGTCACTACGGACCCATCGCAGAACGCAGGCGCGCTGATTCTTCGTGGCGCGGATCTGGATGCGCTTTCCGACGACCCCGACGATCTGCAGGCTGATTTACAGGCATTGGCTGGTCCGGCAGCCGGACCGAACGGCGGCCAAATCTATATCGACGGCTTTACCGGCGGCACCTTGCCATCCAAGGATTCGATTCGAGAAATTCGCATCAACCAGAACCCGTTTTCTCCCGAATTCGACCGGCTGGGCTACGGCCGCATCGAGATCCTTACCAAGCCCGGCACCGACAAGTTCCGAGGAAATGCCAACTTCTCCTTCGCGGACGACATATTCAACTCGCGGAATCCTTTTGCCGCGCAGAAAGCGCCGCTATTGTTGAAGGAATACGGCGGCACGCTAAGCGGACCGCTGGGTAAGAAGGCTTCATTTTTCTTTGATGTCAGCAAGCGCGATGTCGATAACGGAAACATCATCAACGCGTCGATTATCGATCCTGCTACGCTGGCCATCACGCCCTTCAACACCGTCTTTCTTGCGCCCCAGGCCCGTCTGCGTGTCAGCCCGCGCTTGGATTATCAGATCAATTCCAATAACACGTTCACACTGCGGTACGGCTTCACGCGGAACGATGTCCTGGCTTCGGGAGTCGGCAACCTCAACTTGCTCGACCGCGGGACGCATAGCCTGAATACGGACGATACCGTCCAGGCCACCGAAACCGCCGTTTTGAGCGCAAAGGTCATCAACGAAACGCGGTTCCAGTTCTTTCACGTCCAGAGCGCCCGAATCGCGGATACCAATCTTCCATCCCTTAACGTGTCCGGTTCGTTCAACAGCGGTGGCGCGCAGGTGGGTAAGACGTTCGATACTCAGAATCACTACGAACTCCAGAACAACACATCGATTTCTCACGGCGCGCATAGCATCAAGTTTGGTGTTCGCGTGCGGGGCATAACCGATTCAAGCGTTTCCCCCAGTAACTTCGGCGGCGCTTTCTCATTTGCCGGGGGGTATGTCACGAAGCTTGATTCAAACGATAAGCCCATCGATCCTGCAGTGATTTGCGATCAGAATCCAGACACAGCAAAAAAGCGCGCGGACGCCTGCGCCACCATCACTTCCATCGAGCGGTATCGCCGGACATTGGTCTTTCAGAGGGATGGTCGTACTCCGTCACAAATTGCAATGCTGGGAGGCGGCCCTTCGCAGTTCACCATCAACGCCGGCAACCCCTTGGCTGAAGTTGGACAAGTAGATCTTGGGCTCTTCATCGGCGACGACTGGCGCGTGAAGCCCAACTTAACCGTAAGCCTGGGCCTGCGTTATGAGACGCAAACCAACATTCACGACTGGAGCGATTTTGCTCCGCGTATCGGATTCGCCTGGGCGCCCGGCCAGAACAAGAACAACCCGCGTCCCAAGACGGTATTCCGAGGAGGATTTGGAATGTTCTACGACCGTCTCTCGGAAAGTAACGTCTTGGCGGCGGAGCGATTCAACGGGATCAATCAGCAGTCTCTGGTGGTAACTAATCCCCTGTTCTTCGGGATGTACCCGAGCATTCCAAATCACGACGACATCGTTAAGCTTGCACAGGGACAGCAGACCATTCAGCAAATCGACGCCAATTTGCGGGCGCCGTACATTCTGCAAGGCGCTATCGGAATCGAGCGGCAGCTTCCGCGCAACATTACGGTTGCGGTGAACTACCTGACGTCGCACGGATTGCACCAGTTCCGGTCGCGCGACATCAACGCGCCTTTGCCGGGAACTTTTACGGGCAAACCTGGAAGCGGGACCTTTCCCTACGGCCCTGTTGGCCGCATCTACCTGATGGAATCGTCGGGCATTTATAACCAGAATCAAATCGTGACCAATGTAAATGCCAGGGTCAATAGCAAGATCTCGTTAAACGGCTTCTACATGTTCGGCCACTCCAACAGCAATGCGGACGGTATCGGCAGCTTCCCGGCCGACCAGTACAACCTGGCCGGCGAATACGGTCCGGCAGCCGGCGATGTTCATCACCGCGCTTTTATCGGTGGCTCCATCACCACTAAATGGGATATTCGTTTGGCGCCGTTCATTCAGTTGAACTCGGGCGCACCGTTCGATATCACCACCGGCACTGACCTTTTCGGAACGCAGTTGTTTAACTCGCGGCCCGGAATCGTAACCGATCCGAATACTCCATACGTCAAGCACACCGCCTACGGGTTGCTGGATCCAAATCCACAGCCGGGAGAAACCATTCTGCCGCGCAATTTCGGTAGGAGCCCCGGCTCAGTCACGGTAAATCTGAGAGTGGCCAGAACGTTCGGATTCGGCCCGGCTCGTGAAAGGGCGGGCAACGCCGGCGCTGATGCCGGCGGTGGTCCAGGGGGCGACCATGGACCGGGTGGCGGCGGCCCACGTGGCGGTGGTGATCATGGCGGTGGCGGCGCTCGTGGTGGTGGCGGCATGGCCATGGGTGGCATGCGCGGTGGTATGGGCGGCGGCGGTGGAAGCACCAATCGGCGCTACAATCTCACGCTTTCCGTGCAGGCTCGCAACTTGCTGAATCACGTCAACCCAGGTCCGATCTTCGGGAATATCAGTTCCCCATTCTTCGGCACTTTCAATTCGTTAGCCGGCGGCTTCGGCGCCTTCTCCGAAAATGGAAACAATCGCCGTCTCGAAATGCAGTTGCGGTTCGCGTTTTAAGTGTGGCGGGGACGCACTCAGTATCCACCCCTACGGTCATGGTTCCGAGCGTACTTACTGAACCGCGACCGTGAGGGAGCGAGCGTTCCAATCTGAAGGCTTTGCTACCTGATAGACTTAGATCGAACCATGCCGATTAGTAAGGATTTGCTGGACATCCTGGTCTGTCCGCTCTGCAAGGCGACGGTCGAGTTGAAGCCGGATCAATCTGGTCTTAAGTGCGTTCAGTGCCACCGCGTCTACCCGATTCGTGACGACATTCCTGTGATGCTGATCGACGAAGCTAAGATCGAAGAGTAAGTTCCAGGTCAAAATGAGCACCGTCTTGCAGCGCCTTCCCCCTGGGGCGCGAGTTGCAGTGATTCGGTTGCGGTCGCTGGGCGATTGCGTCCTGACCACGCCTGCTATCTCGCTGCTCAAACAATTCCGGCCCGATTTGCAAATTGCAGTCGTAGTGGAAGACGCCTTCGCCGCGGTGTTCTCGGGCAATCCGGATATCGATCGGACTCTCGCGCCCAAGGCATCGGTAGTTTCCCGGTTCCGCCCGCACCTCGCTCTCAATCTGCACGGTGGAAGCACTAGCGTCTGGCTCACGTTCATGGTCCCCACAGGTTTACGCGCTGGATTCGAGCACTTTCGTTTTACTCCCATTTACAACATCCGCATTCCGCGCGCCCAGACGATACTTAAAATCGAGCGCACAGTCCACACTGCCGAGCATTTGGCTTCCGCGATGTTCTTCCTGGGCGTGCCGCGGTGCGAAATCCCCCGGGCGGTTCTGTACGCCAATCCTAAGCCCAGGCCACGTCCCTACGCCGTCCTGCATCCCATGGCATCCGCTCCGGACAAGACCTGGACGTTCTCTAATTTCCTGGCGGTGGCCGAGCACATCCAGCGCAATCTCGGGCTCGAGCCGGTGTTTATCGCGGGCCGGGGTGAAAGCCTGGTGGCATTCGACCGCTACACGTGCGTCTCCGGCGCGCCGCTCGAAGAGTTGAAGTCTTGGTTAGCCGGCGCGGCGCTCTTCGTTGGAAACGACAGTGGTCCCGCCCACATGGCAGCGGCGTTCGGCCTGCCGGTGGTGGTGCTGTTTGGCGCATCCGATCCGGCTATCTGGCATCCATGGCGGACGCCGTCCGCGGTAATGACCTCCCACAACGGCATTAATTCCATCCAGGTAGCGCAAGTTGTCGAAGCACTCGAAAAGTTGACTCTCCAGCATTCGACAGCCCAGCTCCCACAACCGCAATGAGACGCCTGCTCCGTTCCGTTAAGCCCTATTTCGCTCCGCTCCTGCTTTCGGTGGTTCTAATGACTTTGGTGGGCGCTTCCCAGGGCTTCATGGTAAGCCTGGTCGGGCCGATCGTCGACCGCGTTCTCAAACCAGATTCGCCCGACTCGTTGGTTCCGCTCTTCAAAATTCCAGGGTTCAATCATCCGATCTACTTGCAGGACTTGGTTCCCGCTTCCATCCACAACATATTGACCATGGTGGCCGTCGCGATGCTCGGACTATTCCTGGTGAAAGGGCTGTGCGACTATTTTGGCAACTACGTGGTGAACTACGTTGGCTTCTCCGCTGTCACCGATCTCCGCCAAAAAGTCTTCGATCGCGTGCTGCGCCAGGATGCGCATTTCTTCGAAACGAACTCCACTGGCCGCTTGATGTCCTCCATCATGATCGATCTCGAAAAAATCCAGGTCGCTACGTCGCACATACTGGCGGATTGGATGCGGCAATCGTTTTCGATGATCTTCCTGCTCTGGGTTGTCATTCAAAAAGATTGGCGGCTCGCAATAGTCAGCCTAACCGTGCTGCCCTTCGTGATCGTCCCCACGCTCCGCATCGGCAGGCGTATCCGGCGCACCACGCGCCGCGCCCAAGATGATGCCGCGGAGTTGAACCAGATTCTTCAGGAAACCATCAGCGGTCATCAAGTGGTGAAGTCGTTCGGCGCGGAGGATATCGAATCCAATCGCTTCCGCATGGCCGCCCATTTGCTGAAGACCAGTAATCTCCGCTATGTCGCTCTACAGGCGCTATCCTCGCCGTTGATCGAATTTTTCGCCGCAATCACGATCGTGGGATTGCTGACGTATGCCCGATTCCAGATCAAGGCCGGAGCTCTGACCGCGGGCGAATTCACCAGCTTCGTGATCGCGCTGCTGATGCTCTACGAACCCGTCAAGCGGCTCACCGGCATTCACAACATTTTCCAGCAGGCCGCCGGAGCGTCGCAGAAGGTCTTCGAGTACCTCGACCGCGATCAGCAGATTACCGAGAAGCCCGGCGCGGCGAAACTCCACAAGTTCCATCAGTCCATCCTGCTGGACAACGTCAGCTTCCAATATTCCAACGCGCCCAATGGATTCGTCATTGATGGCATTCAACTGGAGGTGCATGCGGGTGAGGTGGTGGCTCTAGTGGGTCCCAGCGGCGCCGGAAAAACGACGCTCGCCAACCTCGTGCCCCGATTCTACGACGTCACCAACGGCGCGGTTCGAATCGACGGCAAGGACGTTCGCGATTTGCAGCTAGCCTCGCTACGGGAAAAAATCGGCATGGTGGCGCAAGAGACGTTTTTGTTCAACGACACCGTCGCCAACAACATCCGTTACGGCAAGCCTAAGGCCAAGGATGAAGAGGTTCGCGCGGCCGCCCGCAATGCGCTGGCGGAAGAGTTCATCGAGCGGATGCCGCAGGGCTACGAGACGATTATCGGTGAGCGTGGAATCAAGATGAGCGGTGGACAACGGCAGCGGCTGGCCATCGCGCGCGCCCTTCTCAAAAACGCGCCCATTTTGATTCTGGATGAGGCCACCTCGCATCTCGATACCGAATCGGAGATACTGGTGCAACGCGCCTTGCAGACCCTGATGAGCAACCGCACCGTCATCGTGATCGCCCACCGTCTGTCCACTATCCGCCGCGCGGATAAGATCGTGGTTTTGGATCAAGGGCGCATCACCGAGATTGGAACGCACGAAGAATTGGTCAGCCATGGTGGCATCTATCAGCGGCTGCATGAGCTGCAATTCCTGCAGGAAGATCCCCTGGTGAACCCATGAGGCTGAATCCATGAGCGCGCCGCTGCGCAGCATGACCGGGTACGCGCGTGTCCACAAGGCCACTCCCCACGGCGAAATCACCGTCACCCTGAAGAGTGTCAATCACCGCGGACTGGATCTTCATTTCCATTTGGAGCCTGAGATGGACCCGTTTGAAGCGTCGCTGCGGGCCATTGCAAAGCGAGCTCTGCTGCGTGGACACATTGACATCCGTTGTTCCATGTTGCGAGCGAACGGCGTCGAGCAGGGCGGCGTGAATGTCCCGATGCTCCGCGCTTACCTGGCTGCTTTTCGCAAGACCGCAAGCGAGCAAGGCCTCGATTCGCAGCCCGACTTGAACCAGGCGCTGCGGATTCCCGGAATGTTCGGCGCCGCTGCCATTCAGGAGCCGGACCCGGCTGTCGAAGGCTCATTGTTAGCCGTGTTTGAAGAAGCGCTCGCGCATCTCAACCAGTTCCGGGCGCGTGAAGGCGCGGAGTTGGGCGCCGTTCTCCGCGAGCACAACCGCTCCATCGCGGAAAGCACCAAGGAGATGGAAGCGCTGCGCGAGCGTGTGGGCCCGGCCCTTCAGGCGCGGCTGACGGAAAAACTGAACGAACTGCTTCGCAACTCGACGCTGGACCCGCAGCGGCTGGCGCAGGAAGCCGCGATTCTGGCCGATCGAAGCGATATCGGCGAGGAGATCTCGCGTCTCCGAATTCACGCCCGGCAACTGGACGAAATTGTGGACGCGGGCGGCGAGGCCGGGAAAAAACTGGATTTTCTGCTACAGGAGATGAACCGCGAAAGCAATACCATCCTGTCGAAGACCAGCGGAGTTGGCGAGCTGGGGCTGCGCATTACAGAGCTGGCGCTGGCTGCGAAAGCCGGCATAGAAAAAATTCGCGAACAGGCGCTAAACCTGGAATGATCGCACATGTGGGGCAGGATGGTATCCTGCCGCCGATTGGCAAATCGGCCCATCGAGGGTTTGGCCAATTCCCTGGTCTGCGAACAGGCCGATTGACAATCGGCGGCAGGTTACCAACCTGCCCCACAACAGCATGTCATGAATAGTGTTTTCATTATTTCAGCGCCCTCCGGGTCTGGAAAATCGACACTTGTGCAATGGTTGCTGCAATCGGTCCCGAACCTTACCTTCTCCGTTTCCTACACCACCCGCGCCCCCCGCCCCGCCGAAAAGGACGGCGTCCACTACAATTTCCGTTCCCGCGCGGAATTCGAGAAATGCCTGGAGCGCGGCGAATTCCTTGAATATGCCGAGGTTTATGGCAATTACTACGGCACCCACCGGACCTCCGTCGATAACGCCATCCGGGCCCGCAAGGATTTGGTGCTCGACATAGACGTCCAGGGTGCGAGACAATTGAAGGTAGCGATTCCGGAAGCGATCGGTATCTTTGTGCTCCCGCCGTCCCGGGAAGTTCTCGAGCAACGGCTCCGCGCGCGTTCGCAAGACAGCGAAG
This sequence comes from uncultured Bryobacteraceae bacterium, assembly GCA_955652915.1. GTDB lineage: Bacteria > Acidobacteriota > Terriglobia > Bryobacterales > Bryobacteraceae > Palsa-89. Next base: position 1,746 of record CATPCJ010000174.1, on the reverse strand, counting down.
AGGTAATCCAACGGCGTTTGAAGGCTGCCGCGGAGGAAGTTCGGAACTATGTCCAGTACGATTATGTTCTGATCAACCGGGAGATCGAGGAGTCCGCGGCAAGGCTGGCGACTATCGTGCGAGCCGAGCGGATGCGCGAGGTCCGAATGCGAGAGGAGGTTGAACCAATCCTCAAAAGCTTCGAGCCGAAATGAGTTTTTAGAATTGAGGTAACAGCAACATGGCAGAAAGACTTAGAAATAATGCGATGTACGCCATTCCCGACGATGTGGAACTGAGCACCTACCGCTACATCATCGTGGCCGCCAAGCGCGCGCGGCAGCTTCAGAATGGCGCCCGTCCGTTCCTTCCCACTACATCCAAGAAGCCCACCGTGACTTCCATGGAAGAAGTCCGGCGCGGACTGGTGAAATACACCGACCTGTTGCAAGTCAAGGCCGGCGAATTACCGCCGGAGTAGCAGCATGAACGCGGTGCTGGGCGTGGGTGGCGGAATCGCCGCTTATAAATCCGCTGAATTGGCCAGAGCGCTGATGGAGCGCGGAATACGCGTCCAGGTGGTGCTCACGTCCGCGGCTGCGCAGTTCATCACGCCCCTGACTTTTGCCGCTCTCACCGGGCGAAAAGTCATCACTGATCTGTTCTCCAACTCGAGTTCCGAAGAGACGTTGTCCAGCGCCATAGAGCACATCGCCGTGGCCCAGGAAAACGACGCTCTGGTGATCGCCCCAGCCACGGCCGATCTGCTGGCACGCCTGGCCCACGGGCACGCGAACGATTTTCTTACCACCACCTATCTTGCATTCACCGGTCCCGTGTTTCTCGCTCCGGCGATGAACACCAATATGTGGCTGCATCCGGCGACGCAGGAAAACGTCAGTATCCTGAAGAAGCGCGGCCATGTCATCATCGAGCCGGAAGAAGGCATGCTCGCCTGCGGAATTACCGGTCCGGGAAGGCTGGCGGATCCGCAAGGGATTGCGGAGATCGTTGCTGGGTTTAGTTCCCTCGGCAAGGATCTGGAAGGTGAAACAATCCTGATAACCGCCGGCCCCACGCAGGAACCACTCGATCCCGTGCGCTATATTTCCAATCGGTCGAGCGGCAAGATGGGCTATGCGTTAGCTGAAGCCGCCGTCCATCGCGGCGCGAACGTGATTTTGATCTCCGGCCCCGTGCAGCTTCCGGAGCCACGCGGCGTGAGCGTGATTCAGGTTCACACGGCGGTGGAAATGCGGGATGCAGTAATGCAACATTTGGCGGAAGCCAGCATCGTAGTCAAAGCGGCCGCCGTGGCCGATTATCACCTGTCGCGCGTGCCGCAACATAAAGTGAAGAAGACGGCCACCAGGATGTCCTTGGAGCTCGATCCGACTCCCGATATTCTTGCGGAACTGGGTCAGAAAAAAGCCGATCGCCTGTTGATCGGATTTGCCGCCGAGACCGAAAATCTGACGAGAAGCGCCTTAAGCAAGCTGGAATCAAAAAATTGCGACATGGTGGTAGCAAACCTGGTCGGCCAGGACGGCACCGGCTTTGAATCCGACGAAAACGAAGTGGTGCTGGTGCTGCGTACCGGCGAAACCATCCCGCTGGCTCGAGCCCCCAAGCGCGATATCGCGGGCCGCATCTTCGACCAGGTCATAAAGCTCCGCCTCTCGCTCCACGCCGCCCGATGACGAAAGACGAAGTCCGCCGGTACCTGGAGTTCTACCAAGACCTAGGAGTGAAAACCCTGTACAAGCG
>CATPCJ010000173.1 GCA_955652915.1 uncultured Bryobacteraceae bacterium | reverse complement strand
GTTCTGTATTTGTTTCGGGCGCCGCGGAGACGAAGCAAGTTGTTGAGGGCGCGGGTGTAAGCGCGTTCGAGGCGCGACTCGGTGCGGGCAAGTGAGTCCCGTATTTGAGGCGTTCATGGAGAAATGCTTGCGCCTTCTTCGGTGACAGGTCCGTGGGATTTTTTGCCGTTGGCACGGGCGGATCGACTTCGTTGATGTTCCTCAGCGCCTCCCGCATACAACGAGTGAAACGTGAATTCGCCTTCAGTGTAGCGCGCCTGTGCAACTCTGCTGGAGACTTCCTCGCGGATGAACTCCGGCTACTGAATTCTCCCGATCTCGTACGACGCAACCCGTCCCATCCACGCCTTGCTGAACGGCTTCGCCTCTCCGGGACCCAGCTCGGAGACCGTCACCGATCCTTCGCCCCGTTTTCCGTCATCGCCGAGCACATTGATGTGAATCGTCACCGACCTCAACGGCTCGCCGCAATCGTTTCTGACCATGCCGTTGAGTACGGTGGAAACCTCCACGGTTTTCCGGGGGCTGAACTGTTGGCCCTCGGGCACATAAAATTCGCTGTTCCCCAGGGTAACGGCGTAGGTCTCCACGCAGGCGAGCGACTTCGAAGGCTTGGACGTATCATTGCCGGAAACAACCCTCGATACCTGACCCATTTGAACAAACGCTCGACCAACGAAAATCGTCGCAATCACGAGTCCCGGCAACGCCGCCAGCCACCGCGGGAATTTGGTGTTCTTTGGCTCTATGGGATCAGGGAGAACTGGGGACACGCTTTACTATCGGACTATAAGCGATTTAGGCCCATCAGTTGAAAACCTTATGCCAATACGCTGACCAGCACAACCACTTCCATGCAGGTTTCACTGACGCCGTGTTAACCTCTCGATAGCATGCGTCTTGTTGCCCGCAGCAGAAAAACCAACCCAGGAAATGAAAGCGATCCTCTGCACTTTTCTGCTTGCCTCCACTCTAATGGCCGGCACCACCGGCAGCATCTCCGGCACCATCAAGGATCCAAGCGGCGCCGTGATTCCCGGAGTTATCGTAACCGTGACCAACACGGCGATGGGCATCGCGCGCAAGGTCACGGCGGACTCTAAAGGCGACTACGCCTTTCGGACTCTGGCCGTGGGACGCTATGACCTGGAAGTCCTCGCCGAAGGCTTTCGCCCATTCAAGCGCGGCAGTTTGATTGTCAATGTGGACAGCGTGCTCCACGTCGATCCCGCCATGGAGGTGATCGAGAAGAACGAAGTGGTCACGGTCATCGAGAACTCCGTGCAGGTCGAGACAACCACTAGCCAGATGGGTGAGGTGGTTACCAGCGCGGCCATGACGGCGGTGGCGCTGAACGGCCGCAGCTTTACCGATCTGTTGGCGCTCCAACCCGGCATCGTCCCGGTCACCACCCAGTTGCCGGACTCCATCGTAATGGCGGGCGCGTCCGTGGCCATACCGCCTTCCGGCACGCTGAACGCCGGCAATCAGTCCATCAGCGGGCAGCGGGAAGACGCCAACGGGTTCATGGTGAACGGCAGCGATGTAAAAGAACTGATGAACGGCGGCGCGCTGATCGTGCCGGACCTGGACTCGATCGCCGAATTCCGGATTCTCACCAACAACTTCGACGCTGAGTACGGCAACTACAGCGGAGGCGTGGTCAACGTGATTACCAAGTCCGGCGCGAATGCACTGCACGGCGGCGGGTTTGAGTTCCTACGCAATACCGCGCTCGATGCACGAAATTTCTTCTCGCCGGAGCGGAGCTCTTACCGCCAGAACCAGTTCGGCGGCACCGTGGGCGGACCCATTCGGAGGAACGCGATCTTTTTCTTTGGAGATTACCAGGGCACTCGTCAGAGCCAGGGCGTCGACACCGGACTGATCCCGGTGCCTTCGCTCGCGGATCGCGCTGGGAACTTGAGCGATCAGGCCAATTCTCTCAACGGTACAGTTGCTGGCCCCTACTTGGCGAACTTGCTTTCTCAGAAGCTCGGCTACGGCGTGACGGCGAATGAGCCCTACTACGTTCCGGGCTGCAGGTCGAGCTCGGACTGCGTGTTCCCCAATGCCATTGTTCCGTTGCGCGCGTGGTCGGAACCATCCAAACATCTATTGCCTTACATTCCAGCTCCCAACATCGGAGGCTCCGTCTTCTCCACGGCCGCATTTGGGAAGACGTTGCGCGACGACAAAGGCAGCTTCCGAATCGACGGCAATTCCGAGCGGTGGGGTCTGCTTTCCGCTTACTACTTTTTCGACGACTACAACTTGGACAATCCCTATCCTACCGGCCAAGGCGGCGCCAGCGTGCCGGGCTTCGCCGCATTGAATCTGGGACGGGCGCAACTCGCGAGCGTCGCTCATACCAAGACGTTCGGCGGGAGCGCGGTGAACGAGCTGCGCCTCAGCTACATGCGCGGGGCGAACAATGTCGGACAACCTTCCGGCGGCGTTGGTCCAAGCCTGGCTTCGCAAGGATTTGTCACCGGCCCGGGCACGCCCGGGATTGTGGTGCTGGCCCCATCCATCGAAGGAATCGAGAATGTACAGTTCCCGTCGTTCACGATGGGAACGCCCATCACCAATCTGAAACAGGCCAACAACACTTACTCGCTCATCGACAATTTCTCGAAGGTTCGCGGCGCGCACAGCATCAAGGCGGGCGTGCAGCTCAGCTACGAGCAAGTCAACGTGAAGCCGAATCCCACGTTCAATGGGTCGTTCCTGTTCACCGGCACGGAGACCGGTTCGGAGTTCGCGGATTTCCTGATCGGCGTGGCCAGCAACTACAATCAGGCGGACTCGCAAGCCTTCTACGCGCGGCACAAGTACGCCGCGGCCTTTGTCCAGGATAGTTGGCGCGCCCGGTCCAACCTTACTTTCAACTTCGGCGTCCGCTGGGACCTCATGCAGTATTGGTCGGAGAAGTACAACCAGATTCCGGCTTTCAACCTCGGCCAGCAATCCCAGGTCTTTCCGACAGCTCCGCGCGGCCTCGTTTATCCGGGCGATGACGGCGTGCCCGCAACGCTGGTGCCCCAAAAGAATCGGCTCGCTCCGCGGCTGGGGATTGCATACGCGCCCTCAAAGTCCACCAGCGTGCGCGCGGGTTTCGGACTGTTCTATTCCGTGATCGAAGGCAACACCATTGCCATCGACGAGCCGCAACCGCCCTATGGTTTGAGCTACACCAGTCCAGCGCCGCCATTATTTGCGACGCCCTTCATCAGCGCCGCGGATGGTACAAGGCACGTTCAACCCTTTCCACTCACCTTCCCGCCCTTGAATGCTTCCGTGAGCAATCCGAACCCTAACATCGATTTTTCGCCCTACCTGCCGCAAGCCGGAATGACCGCGCCCTTCCGCGGCAACACCTATCCGTACAACGAAAATTACTTCTTCTCCATCGAGCGGCAGCTCATGACAGACACTGTGCTGAGCGTGAGCTACGTCGGCTCGCAGGCGCATCATCTTCTGCTGGTCTATTCCGCGAACCCCGGCAATCCAGCGCTGTGCCTGGCCTTGAGCGAGCTGAGCGCGGTCGCCTCCGGCTCGCGCACCTGCGGCTCCTTCGCCGAAGACGCCACGTACATCACCGCCGCGGGACAAGTGATCCATGGAACGCGCGGTCCGTTTGGCTCCAACTTCAGCAACAACGATTTTGAGGGGAGCTTCGGCAACTCCAGCTACAATGCTCTCGAAGCCAGCGTCCGGCGCGCGGGAACGCGGTTGAACTTGATGCTGAGCTATACCTACAGCAAGTCCATCGATCAGGCGTCGAGCATTTCCGATATCGTCGATCCCTATAATTACAAGCGAACGCGCGCCCTCTCTGCCTGGGACTTGCGTCACAATTTCGTCGCGACGTTCCGCTATCAGCTACCGTCCCTGGCTGCGGGATGGGCGATCTCCGGTATCGTTCGCGCCAGCTCCGGTTTTCCGGTCACTTTGGCAGAGCACGGAGATAACTCGCTGCAGGGAAGTATCCCGAACGGCGTAAACAACCATAGCCTGGATCTGCCGGATTACACTCCCGGCGACCTGAAGCTGAATCACGATCCGCGGAACGGGCAAGAGTACTTCAACACTTCTCTCTTTAGCGCAAACGCTCTGGGTACTCCCGGTTCGGCTTCACGCCGTTCTTTTTACGGACCGGGAACATTGAACTTCGACCTTGCTTTGCTTCGGTCCTTCACGGTGGCGGAGAAGAAGGCACTGCAGTTTCGGCTTGAAACTTTTAATACGTTCAATCACGCGCAGTTTTTCGGGCCGGCAGCGGTGAACGGCGACTTCGGCACGGATCTTTTCGGGAAGGTGGTGAAAGCTGCCCCGCCGCGCCTGGTGCAGGTGGCGCTGAAGTTTACGTTCTGAGCTTCCTTCGCTGTGTCCGCAAGATTTCGGTCCGGCCGCGAAGGAGCCCTTGCTGAACCAGGCCCTCGGCAGGGACTCCAGGGTTACCAGTAGGACATTTTTGTCCGACAGTAAAGAATTCCATATGAGTGTATTGATGAGTGCCTGAATTATAGAGAGACCGTTCGACGATCAAGAGTCAACTTGCGACAGAAAACAATTTGGGTTCATGCACGATATGAAGAGGGAAAATTCGAAATAGCCCTGGTTAAACCGACCGCTCTTAAAATGTTTTAACAGAAGTCTTGGATCGGCGCACGGCGCGAAATATCGTGTTTCGCAAAAGCGTTTCACCGGCGCTGACTGCTAGCAGACCGGCGTCATCATGGCGCGGTTCTCGACATCAGAATGGCCGTCAGCGCGACCGCACCTGGCACGGTCTGAAGCACCAGCGTGGTCCACTTCAGCGTCACAGCGCCAAAGACTCCGGCAACGATGACGCACACGAGAAAGAACACCTTTATCGAGGTACCATCCCCGGGGAAGAAGAGCACCCCCCACATTAGGCCAGCGGCTATAAAGGCGTTGTAGAGGCCAGCATTGGCAACGATCGGCGCCACCTTCCTCGCCTCGTCGTCGGTAAACGCGAGTCGCCGATGGATGACTGGTTTATTCCAGAAGAGCATCTCGACTAGTGAGATCGTGATGTGTACCAAAGCTACAACGAGCACAAGCGCGTTTGCAATCGTCAGCGACATCCTCAAATCCTTTCCAGGGTACCAGTTTACTCCTGCAGAGGCTGCTCTACGCCAGACCAAGCGAGCAAATTGCTACTTGCCTTTCACGGAGACGGGGTTGCCGAACTTCGCGTCGTCAATCGGGACGTTCGTCTGGATCTGGTTCAACTGAATGGCGTCCCGGCCGTCCAGCCAGGCCAGGATTAAGCGGAACGGGAACTTGATACCGCCGACGTCCCGATAATCCGCGAAATCAATTTGCGTGGGCACCCGGCCGATCGGCGTCTTGCCATAGCGCACCATGCGCAGCAGCAGTCCCGACTCTTTGTCGAAATATAACGTTGCCAGAAGACCCTTGGGACCAGTGCCCTGGACAACATTGACCAGGCGATCCTGTCCAATCCCCGTGTTCGGATCCGACGAGGTTTGGCTGGAGGGTCCGGGAAGATCGCTGATGGTGGCCGGCACGCTGACGCGCAAATTGCCGAGGGCTTCCTTGATCTGCGCGGGGAACGAAAGTTGGGCGTCCAGCCTGGCTCCGTCCAGTTCGCTTCCGGTCAGCTCGTACTCCGTTAAGACAGCCAGCGGCGTCTTGATCCAACCGGCGCGGCCGTTGTAGCTGCGGATGCTGTCGCCCCGCTCGGTGGCGGCTTGGAACTCGATCAACGTGGTACGCTTGTCCGGAAATTTCCCATAAATATGGACCTGACCGCCGCCTCCGAAACCCCCGAAGCCAACGCTGGTGCCCGTGGCGACATAGCTGGTGAGGCGGGACAGGCGTTCGGCCCCGCCGAGTGCTTGAATGTACTTGTCCAGAATTTCGGCCGCGGCGGGCTGTCCGGGCATCTGTGCCAGGAAATCATCCATCTCCTGCGACCCAGGGCCGTACACCGTTTCCAAAGATGGCGTGGTTGCCGGGCGATCGCGGCCATGATGGCAACTCCAGCAGGTCACGTTCTGGCGCCCGCCGAAGTTGTCGCGATTAATGGCGGCCACCATCAAAACCATCTTGCGCGCGGTCTTTTTCTTGGCGGTGTCGGCGGCCCAATCTACTTTGTCGGTGCCGGCATTGGCATGGCACTCCGAGCAGTCAAAGCCCACCGCAGCCGACATGATGCCCATGGTTCCCAGGAAATCGTCCACGGAAGTACCCTTGAGCACTTGGATGTTTTTGAAGACGTCTTCCGCCATCTTTGGTTTCTGTTGGGGAACCGCTACGCGGGCCAGGCACAAGACTGTTAGTGCGGCGGCTGCGGGGATCAGCCGCGGGGACCGGAGGTTCATAGTTGGTGTTCCTGCCTTTTGATGTTTTAGCCGACCGGGGGGGTCGGCCGCGGACCCGGGGGGGCCGCCCTACTTTGTCGGTGGTTTTACTTTGTCGGCTGGAAATTGATCCTCGGGTGGAGCGCCGGTGCCGGTGGAACCGAGGAACAGTTTGCGGCCATCGGTGAAGGTCACGTTGCGGGCATTCGCACGCAGCTCGGAATGATCTCGCGCCTGGTAGCCGTCAACCACTACTTCGGTACCCATCGGAAAACTGTTCTTGGTGGCCCCGCGCCGGAGCAGCGAGTTGGGACTTCCGCCCTCCACCATCCAGACTTCCTTGGCGCCGTCCGGCTTGGTTATTTCTACATGGATCCAGGTATGGGGATTGACCCACTCCACCTTCACGATCCTGCCTTTGAGCAGGACGGGACGGCTAGCGTCGAATTCAGCGCCAAAGGCGTGATGAGCCGCCGCTGGAAGGGTAGCGGTGAATAATGCCGCGGCCGCGCCTAAAACTGTTGTCAAGAATGTTGTTCGCATAAATCACCTCGTGCTTGGGGCTGCTGCTTCCTTGTCTCGCAATCGCGCACCCTTCAAAATATCCTTTAGCGCGTAGTTGGCTTCGTGACAGGCGTATTCATAAATTTTTGCGCCGGTCGCCGGCCAAGTGTACTCGCCGGTCCAAGGCTTAACCCAGGTTGCCGGATCGTCGATGGTGAACCGATAGAGAAGCGTTTTTTCGTCGACGCGGGTGAAGCGCTCTATCACGTGCAGGTCCGCGGTCGATCCCCTGAACCGGGTCTTATCCGTGAAGTTGGTGGTGTCGACGACCAGCGTGTCGCCTTCCCAATGGCCGACTGAGTCTCCCAACCACTGGCGAATGTTCTTCGGCAGGTGCTGAGCGTTCATCCGTATGGTTCGGGCATCGTGCACCATCTCGGTGAGAATCATCACGGAGTCCGGCGTCTGCACGATCTGATGGAGATTGTTGTAAAAATAGTCGGGCAGCGCCGGCGGTCCCGACGTGGAACCAAAACCCAGCAGGCAGCGCTCACCGAGCGGGCGGCGTTCCGGATCGTCATAGGCGCCGGGCGCTTTTTCGAGTCCTGGATCGTTGCTTTCCTGGGCGTCCGATGTCGGCCTCGCCGTGAACCTCGACGCCCTCTGCGCCGCTGTAGCCGTGAGTGCGGGTACTCGGCCGTCCGGAGGATCGACGACCAGCGATGCCCGCTTTTCTCCATTCACGACGGTGTAGGTTGAACCCGGATCGAGCCAACCGTAATTGTATCCGCCCACGTTGCCGGCAGGGCCAGGCGATCCATCGCCACCTTTCGGAGGCGCCGGCCGGTCGGCTTGGATAGGCTGATCCAATTTCTCTCTCTGTCCGGCGGCGGCAGTCTCCAGCTTCAGCGCTTCCTCTTTGGAGAGCACCAGGTTGCTGCCCCGCGCTCGTTCCATCGGCGTCATCGTGGCCAGATCGTAGGTCCCTTGCAGGTCCGGGTGGCCGTCGGACATGCGAGGCGGGTTGTAGGTCTTGGCCTTCGGCGTCTGAGCAGCCAACACGCCCGTCATTGCCAGCAAGCCCGTTAAAGCTACGAAACGATTCCGCATATAACTACCTCCTTGTCATTATGGACTCAGCGGCTTCTTGCGAAACCCACCATATAACAATTCTTCCACGAACTCCACGCACTTGAATTCCAGGAGCTGCGCACCCTTTTCCTGACGCCGGTACAGCGGCATGCCGATCTTCCAGGGACGCGTGAAGACGTTGGGATCCTCAATCGTCGCTTCGTAGGAGATCACGTCCGGACTGGTGCGGGTATAACGCTCGACGACGTGCAGGGCATCGCTGTGGAAATTCCCGGCCCGATCAAACCAGGTTTGGTCGTTCAAACCTGTCACGTCGACCACCAGGGTATCTCCCTCCCAGTGACCGACCGATTGTCCCATCCAGGCATCGACAGGAGCCGGCCCGGGATCCTTGAGATAGATATTGCGCACTGCGCCGGCGTACTGGTAGGCGATGAAGATTTGGCTCGCGCTTTGAAAAATTCTAAACGGCTGAGGGATGTAGGTCGCGCGCGGGACTCCAGGCAGATAGCACTTGATTTCCGGATCGGAGGTTAACCAGTTCTGTTGGTTTTGCTTTTTCTTGATCAGTGCCTCCGGCTTATAAGGGATCTCGCCACCCTCTACCACGCCGAGGCTGGGGGGCACGGAGCCGACAGCTCCCAACGCGACCACGGGGGCGGCCGGCACGGGACCATAAGGTCCTGGCCTGAAGGCCATCGCGGATCGCGCAGCGTGACCTTCCAGGTCGTAATTGGCTTCGTTGAGCGTCTGCCAGATCCCGTTGAGGTCGGGTTTGCCGCCGTCTGTCCGCGGTGCGCGATACGTTGGCGTCTGGCCTGGGACGGGCAGCGCCGCGATGGTGAGTGCGGCGATCGCGAGAACGAGCTTCATCATCTTCTGAATCGCCATTGAGACCGGCAGGTTGTAGGCCATGATACGGGAAGTTCAATTCTAACATTCTTTTTCTTGGGTGGAGTTAGCTCCACGGAAGGTGTCGGTGCGGGTGGTATTTGTTCGTGTTGGGCCGGTGGACTTATTAGATTCGCAGGAGTGCCCAGCGGAGAAGATCGCTTGCCGACGCGCGCGGTTCCGTATGATGGTGTGCGTTCCTGGGATTCGGTTCGTTTTTCACTGTATTTGTTTCCGACAGCACGGAGACGCAGTAACGTGTTGAGGGCGCGGGTGTAAGCGCGCTCCAAAGCGTGATTCCGTGCGGTTCAACATCGCCAAGCTTCCGGATTCTGAGAGCGTCCGGAAAGCGAAGGAGTGTTCGACAGATGCGGGGTGCGATTCGTAGGCTGCTTCATCTCTTCTTTTTGTTTGTCCATTTGTTGCTCGAACAGGTCGGTCTCGATGTTCAAGAGGCGGCGCTGCTTCCGTTTGGCGTTGACCATTGGCCACAAGTATCATCGGGACCAGTACTTCTGAGCGGACAAGCAGGGCCGGTGTGGAACCCTCCATTGGCCACAAGGATCATCGGGACCAGTACTTCTGAGCAGGGCCGTTGTGGAACCCTCCATTGGCCACAAGCATCATCGGGAACAGTACTTC
>CATPCJ010000172.1 GCA_955652915.1 uncultured Bryobacteraceae bacterium | reverse complement strand
TGCTGGCCGCCCGCATTCCAGGCAAGGTTTTTATCCTCAACGAAAATGGCGATTACTTCTGGCTCGACCGCGGCCACCTCGGCAACATACGCCACTTCGTTCTGTTTCGCGCTGGCTTAACCGGCGCCGGAGCCGTCCGCACTCTGGCGCGATTGATTTTGTTCCCGTTCACCTTGTTTTATTTGATCCTGTACGCAGCCACCGTTCACCTCCGGAGGAAATTACGAACATCATGAAAGCCGTTTTCGTCGAACAGCCAGGCGGTCCCGAAAACCTGAAGTATGCCGATCAACCCAAGCCGGAGCCCGGGCCGGGTCAGGCGTTGGTGAAGATCGCGGCGGCCGGCGTTAATTTTATCGACGTCTACTTCCGCATCGGCCTCTATCCCGCAACACCGCCAATCGTGCTGGGCAACGAAGGCGCGGGCACGGTTGAAGCAGTCGGGCCCGACGTGAAAAATATCGCCCCCGGCGATCGCGTGGCGTATGCGATGGCGCGCGGTTCTTATGCCGAGTATGCCGTGGTCCCTGCCTGGCAGTTGGTCAAGATCCCGCCGGCCATCGATTTTCAAACCGCGGCGGCGGCCATGCTGCAGGGAATGACCGCGCATTACCTCACCCACTCCACCTATCCGCTCAAGGCCGGCGATTCCTGTCTGATTCACGCCGCGGCCGGCGGTGTAGGACTGATCCTGGTGCAGATGGCGAAGATGCTTGGCGCGCGCGTCATCGGAACCGTGGGCAATGAAGAGAAGGCGCAGCAGGCCAAAGTAGCGGGAGCCGACGAAGTGGTGATTTACACCAAGGAAGATTTCACCGCCAAGGCCAAGGGTGTCCACGTCGTCTACGACTCGGTGGGCAAGTCGACTTTCCTCCAAAGTCTCGATTGTTTGCGCCCGCGCGGCATGATGGTCACTTTTGGAAACGCCAGCGGACCCGTCCCCGATTTCGCGCCGCTGGTCCTGAGCCAAAAAGGTTCCCTGTTCCTCACCCGTCCGTCTTTGGCGCACTACACCTCGACGCCCGAAGAGTTGTCCTGGCGCGCCGGCGACGTGTTGAACTGGATTGCGCAGGGCAAGTTGAAACTGCATATTCACAAGGTCTATCCACTCGCCGATGCGGCCCAGGCACATCGCGATTTGGAAGGCCGCAAGACCAGCGGAAAGTTGCTACTGTGTTACCCCAGCTAGTTGTGAGGGAGCCTATCCAGGCTGCAGACCCGCTTTCCAGCGGATCTAGCCGGCTAAAAGCCGGCTGCCGGAGGTTGGACATTGTTATGTGGGTGGGATGGCATCCCGCGGCGGATTGATAATCCGCCTGGTGTCGGATCGGAATTACTTACGGGCCGATTTCCAATCGGCGGCAGGTTATCAACCTGCCCCACAATTACTAGGTGCCAGGTTGAACAAAATTACAAAATGTCGCGTCGCAACATGAAGAGCGTAGAACGTTCAAACTCCAGTAGCCGGCTGAAAGCCGTCAGCGGGCAAGATCGCCCGCCCCACAAGATCGACTTCGCCGAACTCAAAATTGACGCGCTGCTGGTCTCCGCGCTGCCCAATGTCCGCTACCTCAGCAGGTTCACCGGCAGCAACGCGCTGCTGCTGATTACGCCGGATTCGTTCACCCTTTTCACGGATTCGCGCTACACCATTCAAGCCTCGGAAGAGTGTGCCTGTCGAATCAAGATTGTTTCCAAGGGGCCGCTCGAGGTCGCGGCCGTGGAAATGATAAAGCGGAAAACGTTCAAGCGCATCGGATTCGAATCCTCGCGAATTTCCTTTCAGGCTTACGAGCGGCTGAAGGGCACTCTCCCGCTTGGAGCCTCGCTCAAACCCGTCGGTCCCCTCATCGAGGAGATGCGCATGATCAAGACCGCCGACGAAATCGCCCGCATCCGGCGCAGCGTGCTCACCAATTCCGAGGCCTTCGAGAAAACCATCGGCTCCATCCGGCCCGGGGTTTCCGAATCCGCTATCGCCGCTGAGCTCGAATTCAAGATGCGGCGTTTGGGAGCGGAAAGAGCCGCCTTCGAAACCATTGTCGCGGCTGGTCAGAGGAGCGCGTTGCCGCATGCCCAGCCCACCAGCCAGAAGCTCGGAGTTGATGAACTATTATTAATAGATATGGGATCGTGCCAGAACGGCTACATGAGCGATATGACCCGAACCCTTTTCGTTGGCCGCCCCACCCGCCAGATCCGAAGCATGTACAAGGCGGTGTTGAACGCGAACCTGGCGGCAATCGACATCGTGCGGGCCGGCGCGACGGCTGGCGAAGTGGATCGCAAAGCCCGCCAAGTATTGGAATCCGCAGGACTTGGCAAGTCGTTCGTGCATTCCACCGGACACGGCCTGGGCCTCGAAATTCACGAGTCGCCACGGATCGGCAAAAAGGAAGCCACGAGACTTGAGGCGGGCATGGTGATTACAATTGAACCTGGCGCCTACATTCGGGGCTTCGGAGGAATTCGAATCGAAGACACCGTTCTGGTGACCAAGCACGGGTGCGAGGTTTTGACACCCACCTCCAAGGAGTTGATACTTCTCTGAATGTCGAATGACGAAATAAGAGAGTTGGTGCAGTTGGTGATTGAGAGCGGCGTGGCCGAGATCGAGGTGCAGCGTGGCGAGAATCGGGTGCGGATTCGCCGCACGGTTGGAAATCGTCACGAGGTCCACATTCCTGGATCGATGATGGCGCCGGCGCCCACTCCCATGGCCGAGACGATGGCGCCCACTGTACAGTCCGCTTCTTCATCTGGCGCATCATCTGGCGCATCGGCGGGTCCGGCCGGCAACGAAGTGATCGTGAAGTCGCCAATCGTGGGGACCTATTATGACTCGCCCAAACCGGGTGACCCGCCCTTTGTGAAAGTCGGCGATGTGGTGGCGCCGGGGCAGGTGCTGTGCATCATCGAATCCATGAAACTGATGAACGAGATTGAAGCGGAAATCGCCGGCACTGTGGTGGCTAAGCTGATGGAGAACGGCCGGGCGGTGGAGTACGGAGAAGCCCTGTTCGCCATTCGTCCCCGCTGATATGTTCCAGAAAATTCTGATCGCCAATCGTGGCGAGATCGCTATCCGCGTGATCTGCGCCTGCAAGGATCTTGGAATCCGGACGGTGGCCGTTTATTCGGAGGCCGATCGCCACAGCTTGCACGTGCGCTTCGCCGACGAAGCTATTTGCATCGGACCGGCCAAGAGCGCCCGCAGCTATCTGGATATTCCGGCCGTAATCAGCGCGGCGGAAATCACCAACGTGGATGCCATTCATCCCGGCTACGGGTTCCTGAGCGAAAACGCGGATTTCGCCGAGGTATGCGAGACTTCGGAGATTCGATTTATCGGACCGAAGCCCGCGGTGATTCGCTCCATGGGATTGAAGCAGCGCGCGCGCGAAGCGATGGAGAAATGCGGCGTGCCGATCCTGCCAGGATCCGTTGGGATTCTGAAGAGTCCGGAAGAAGCGCTCGAGATCGCGGAGCAGATTGGCTACCCGGTAATGCTGAAAGCTTCCGCCGGTGGTGGCGGCCGTGGCATGCGAATCGTTCGAGAAGCTTCGGAATTGCCGGCGCTTCTGAATCAGGCGCAGCAGGAAGCGGGGGTGTCGTTTTCCTCGCAGGACGTCTACATGGAGAAGCTGATCGAGACGCCGCGGCACATCGAGTTCCAGGTGCTGGCGGATGAGCACGGCAACGTCGAAATTCTGGGCGAGCGCGAGTGTTCCATCCAGCGGCGGCATCAGAAGCTGCTGGAGGAATCGCCATCGACGGCCGTGAGCCCGGAGCTGCGTAAAAACATGATCGACGGCCTGCGCGAAGCCATGCGGCACATCGGCTACACCAACGCCGGCACCGTGGAATTCCTGATGGATGAAAAAGGCAAACTCTATTTCATCGAGGTCAACGCGCGTATCCAGGTGGAGCATCCCGTCACGGAGGCGATCACCGGCATCGACCTGGTGAAGAGCCAGATCCTGATTGCCGCCGGTTACAAGCTGCCCGACATCATTCAACTGCCGGTGCAGTTCCGGGGACACGCCATCGAGTGCCGCATCAATGCGGAGAATCCGGAGACCTTCGCGCCATCGCCCGGCCGCATCACTGGATTGAATCTGCCCGGCGACATTGGCATTCGCGTGGATACTTCCGCCTACACGGACTACGTTATTCCGCCGTACTATGATTCGTTGGTCGCCAAACTAATCGCTTATGGCGCCGATCGCAACGAAGCTATCGCCCGCATGCGCCGCGCGCTGGAGATGTTCGTGGTGGAAGGCATATACACCACCATTCCGCTGCATCAGCGCATTTTGCGCGATCCGGATTTCATCGCGGGGAAAACAGACACGAAGTTCCTGACCACGCACCCTACATAAGGAACCGTTGTGGGGCAGGTTGGTAACAGTTGGTAACCTGCCGCCGATTGGCAATCGGCCTGTAAGTAATTTCAGGATCCAGCACCAGGCGGATTGCCAACCCGCGGCAGGATGCCATCCTGCCCCACATACCTCTACATAGTCAACAGCGCGGCCATCAGTTCAATGCCGTCCCACAAATTCTGGATGCGGATGTTCTCGTTGTAGCTGTGTTGATTGTTGTCGTGATTGGCGATCGGCACACTGATGGTGGGCACGTGCAGAATTTCATCGATCATGAATAGCGGCACGCTGCCGCCCATGGTCGGGAGCTTCACTATGGGGCCACGCGCGGAATCGGCGGTGCGGAGGACCAGTTGGGAAATGGGCAGATCCATCGACGTTCGCGAGGCATTGTAACCGCCCGGTTCAACCGTAACTTTCGCGATCTTGGGATGCGACATCCGTGTTTGCGCATCGGGATCGGTCTCGACGACGTAGTAGCCTTGCTTGCGGATATGATCGATCAAGCGCTTCGCCGCGACATCGTGATCGACTCCTTTCACCAGCCGGATATCGATGGTCGCGGTTGCCGTGGACGGAATGACATTACTTGCTTGCCCGCCTATCCGGGCGCTGCCCATGCCCCGTATATTCAAGGAAGGATAATTGATCAGCTCCACTAGTTTCTTTCCATCGCCGTCGGTCGCTCCCAAGGAAAGCTCGCGCATGAGATCGCGATCGACATCCGGCGCTTCCGCGATTGCGCGCTTCTCGGTTTCGGTCAGCGGTTCGATGCCGTCGTAAAAACGATCGATCAGGACTCGCCCGCTGTCGTCCTTCATGGAAGCCAGCAAGCGCGCCAGCGCCATCGCCGGATTCGGCGCCCAGTTGCCGTAATGTCCGCTGTGTAGTTCGTGGTTGGGGCCATAAAGAGTGACGTCCACGATGGTGACGCCGCGGGCTCCGAACACGATCTGCTGCCGGCGGCTCTGATGTACCGGGCCATCGCAAATCAACCAGACATCGCTCCCCAGCAGGCTCTTGTATTTCTCGATGACACTGGCCAGGTGCGGGGAGCCAGCCTCCTCCTCGCCTTCAAAAATGAACTTGATGTTCGAGCGCAACGGGATTCGCGCCGCTTTCAGAGCATCGAGGGCGGCGCTGATGGTAATGATCGGAGCTTTGTCGTCCGACGCGGATCGCGCGTAGATGCGCCACTCAGGATCAATCTTTCCGTTAGCCGGCAGCGGCACCACGCGTCCGTCCTGATGCAGCGGCCGGTCGCGCAATACGGGCTGCCAGGGCGGCGTGGCCCACTCCTTGGGATCCAGCGGTTGGCCGTCATAGTGCGCATAGAACATCAGCGTGCGTGTGGCGCCGGGCGTATCGATTTCACCGAAAACCACGGGCGGCACTCCCGCTTCCTCCAGCAATCGCGCTTTGACGCCGCGCTTTCCCAGCATGCTCACGATGGCATTCGCATTCTTGCGAACCGCTTCGTCATCCCGCGCCAGGTTCGGCATGGCGAGCAGGTCCATGAACTCAGAGAGGATGGCGCGCTCATGCGTTTCGCGCCAATTGCGGGCGGCCACAGCCGCGGGATTCTGTTGAGTCTCCGCAACGGCGGCCCAGGTCAGTCCCAGAGAAATGAGAAACGCTTTCATCAACCCACCACTTTCTTGAACGCAGCTTTGAATTTTTCCATTTCCTGCTGCGTGCCCATTGTGACACGCATCCAGCCGCTGACAGCGGCAAAGCGACGCCCCACCGCGACGCCCTCGGCCAGCATTCGCGGAATCGCGTCTTTCACATCGCGCCCAATATCGATCAGCACGAAATTTCCCTGCGGCGGAATAAATCGGAAGCCCCGCTCGTCCAGCCAGGAACAAAACCCGGCTCGAATCCGGTTGCGCCGCGTTCGCCGTTCTTCGACAAACGAATCGCCGAGTTGTACGGCGGCCATGGCGGCTCGCGCGCCAAAGATGCTGATCACGTTATTGCGGAACGGTTGCATTCGCCGCACCAGTTCGGCTGGCGCGCATCCAAAGCCCACTCGCACACCGGCCATGCCATAGAGTTTCGAAAATGTTCGAGTGGCAATTATATTTCCGCCCTCGCGCACCAGATTCACGCCACTTTCGATCTTGGCCGAATCGGCAAACTGAATGTACGCCTCGTCAATCAACAGCACTGTATTCGGCGGAAGATTTGCGGCTAGCCAGCGGGTCTGATCCTTGGTGGTGATAGATGACGTAGGGTTGTTGGGATTTCCAAAGTGAATCACGCCGCCACCGGCCTTGCCGGCCTCGGCGCACATACGTTCGACATCGGCCGACCAGTCCTTCATCAACGGAACTTTCACAACAGTGCGTCCGGCGGCTTCGGTGAGTTCTTGCGTCATTTCCCAAGTCGGCCAGGCAGTGATCAAAGGATGCTTGGCCGAGGTGAATGCATCCAGCGCGCAATGCAATACCTCGGTGGATCCCGCGCCGGTGATGATCCGATCCGCCTCCAGATCAACGCTCTTCGCCAGCGCCGCGTGGAGAGAAGGAAAGACTCGATGGTTGTACCGGCCTGATTCGGCGATGGCCCCCGACAATGCCTGCTTCACCTGATCCGGCGGTCCATCCGGATTTTCGTTGGCGTTCAACCAAACGGTGCCCGCCGGCACTTCGCCTGGCACTGCCGCATGCTGGGCGAATGCCATCTCAGGCGCCAATCCGCACAACGCCCCATATCCGAATTGCCGCCGTGAAATCATGAGCTCGACCTGCGGAGGGCGGCATAGGCGGCATCCAGCAATCGGGAGCCTTCTTCAACGCGCTGCTCGTCACTGGAATGCAAAGCGACGACTCCGGAAATCATGGCTGCGATTCCTTTTGTTTCCGGACGTTGATACTTGTCGTCCTTGAGATCGATATCGTGGACGATTTCCGCGATCGCATCCAGGGCGGCGTCTTTCATTTTCAGGTGACGAAGCAGGGCCTCGAATGTGCAGAGATCGCCTTCGTGCGTGAACTCGCCTTCGAACATGTCGAAGCGAATCTCGCCGCCGGTGTGCGTATAGCGGTCGGGATCGACAAAGCGCAGCGTGGCGCCAGCGTCGACGAAGCGGCGGACGAACCACGCGGTTGAAATACGGTCGACTTTTACGCCGCGGCGGGTAACCCAAGTCCTGCCGGCGAGGTCGTTCACGCCGGGTTTGGCGGCCGATTGCGGCGCCGGTACGTGCAGCTTTCTATCAATAGCTTCCATGATTGTTTCCAGTTCCTCTCTGCCCGGTGCGTCAAAAAAGTCGATAGCGCGGATCTCCTCGAACCTCCGTGCGAGCTTGCGTCTCTCGGATTCGTGGACTGCGGAAGACTCACCTAGTGAATGGAAGAGGCCGCTTGCCAACTCTAGCAGTTGTTTGTATTCAACTCCTCGTGAATTCCGAAAAGACTCCCGCAAACTGTCAGCCGAGAGCCCGCTTACGGTTTCAGCCCGAAATACCCATGCCTCGCCACCTTCCTCTTCGATTTCAGAACGAACCCACTGGATATCTTCCAAAGTATCATCCGTTTCCGGAAGAACATAGGCGGAGTTCTTGATTGCCAACGCACCCAGTCGATTCAGACGTCTTAGAACCTTGGCACGGAAATAGGGAGGGTTCGGAGGGATCTGATGAAGCAGCAATAGCCAACTTTGCAAGACCGTCTGCAACATAACTCTCCATTACTATATAGCAACTGTTATATTTGTCAAGAGCAGCCGACAACTTGTCTCGTTTGGGTGACTGCTTGTCTCGCGGGACTATCACCACGTGCGTACCGTTGTGATTGTTTTTCAATATGTTACCGGGCAACCTTATATGGTCCTCTTAGTGCAATAGCACCAAGCGATGAGCGCGCGCACCAAGTTAATCAGCCCAACATTTTATGCAACGTGCATCGTCGCGCTAGGATGCCTGGCGGCGATCGCCGCGTTCTCCCGATGGACCAGCGCCGACCCGCTCAAGTTCGGCGTATATTTCCTGATAGCCGCGATTGGATCTTCCCTGAAACTTGCTCTGCCTGGGGCCAAAGGGACGATGCCGGCTGGTTTTGTTTTTGTATTGGTCGGCCTCATGGAGCTGAGCTTATCGGAAGTGATAGCCATCGCCATCGCGGCCGTAATCATACAGAATCTCCGGCATTCAAAGACGCGGCCGGAAATTATGCAAATCTTGTTTTACGTGGCCTGCACGTGCGTCGCGGTCATGACCACCGACGCCGTTTATCATTCCGCGCCGCTACACGCCGCCGGACTGGGACCGATTTTAGTGTTAGCGATCGCCACCTGCGCGCTATTCATGGCGAATACATTTCCGAACTCATGCGTCAACGCCTTAACTGGCGTTAAATCGCTGCGAGCAATTTGGAGGGACGATTATTTCTGGTCCTTCCCCTATTACATCGCGGGAGCAGCCGTGGCGGGCGGCTACAGTTGGATCAGCCGCAGTGAGGGCTGGCAATCCGCGATTGTCGGCGTGCCGCTGTTCTATGTCGTGTACCGGTCGTACCGCCTTCATGTGGGAAGACTGGAATTTGAAAGAGAGCATGCCGATCACAGGGCCAGCTTGCACATGCGCACGATTGAAGCATTGGCTCTGGCAATTAACGCCAAGGACACTTCGTCGCAGGACCACCTGCGCCGCATGCAAACCTATTCCGTGGAAATCGGCAAAGAGCTGGGCCTGAAAGGTGTGGAGCTGGATGCGCTTCGCGCGGCCGCGGTGTTGCATGACATCGGCAAGCTGGCCGTCCCGGAGCCGATCGTTTCCAAATCCGGGAAACTGACTCCGGAAGAGTTTGAGAAAATGAAAACCCATCCGGCGGTGGGAGCGGAGATTCTGACGCAGGTTGGATTTCCATATCCAGTGGTTCCCCTGGTGCTGGCCCATCACGAAAAGTGGGACGGCAGCGGATATCCGTATGGCCTGAAGGGTGAAGATATACCGCTGGGAGCGCGGATCCTGGCGGCGATCGATTATCTGGATGTGCTTCTATCGGATTCCGCCATGCCGCTGGACGATGCCGTCGCCTTGGTGGGGAAAGAAGCCAGCCACGGCTTGGACCCCAAGGTGGTGGAGGTTCTTAAACGGCGTTATCGCGAACTGGAGCGCGCGGCGCAATTGCTCATGGCGAACAGTCCGGCGCTTTCAACGCAAGTAAAGGTTGTCAGAGGGCTCGAGCCGGGGGCAGGTTTCGAGACCTCAAATCCAGATCGCACGAGCAAGGATTATGCGGCCTCTATTGCCGCGGCGACCCACGAGGCGCAGGCTTTGCTGGAGCTATCGCAGAGTTTGGGGAGCTCGCTCAGCCTGAATGAAACGTTGTCCGTGTTGGCAATACGCCTGAAGCGAATCGTCCCACACGATGCCATCGCGATTTACCTGGTGCAGGACGAAGTACTCGTTCCGGAATACGTGCAGGGTGACGAGCTGCGTCTGTTTTCATCGGTGCGGATTCCCGTTGGAGAAGGGTTGTCGGGTTGGGTGGCTCAGAACAACAAGCCCATCTTGAACGGAAATCCCTCGGTCGAATCCGCCTCTCTGGTGGAGGGAGCAGGGGCCAATAATCTACACTCCGCTCTGGCGGTTCCGCTGGTGGGCGAGCGGGGCGTGACCGGTGTACTGGCCCTTTACCAAGCCGCGCCGGACGCGTTCTGCAACGATCATCTTCGGGTGCTGCTGGCGGTCTCCGCCAAAGTGGCGCTCGCGATCGAAAATGCGGTGAAGTATCAAAGGGCGGAATCGTCCATGACCACGGACCGTCTGACGGGTTTGCCAAATGCCCGATCGCTCTTTCTGCAACTCGACAGCGAGCTGGCGCGATGTAAACGGAGCAAAGGGGAACTTTGCGTTATCGTTTGCGACCTGGATGGGTTCAAGCAGATCAACTCCGGCTGTGGGAATCTTGAAGGGGATCGGGTGTTGCAAGCGATCGCGCAGGGGCTGCGGGAGAACTGCCGCGAGTACGATTATGTCGCGCGCATGGGTGGCGATGAATTTGTCTTGATTCTGCCCAACCTTCCGCAAGAGATTGCCGCGGTGAAGATTGAAGACATTCGTGAAATGGTGAGGAGCGTGGGGCAGAGGCTGGGTAACGATTCGATTGGACTGAGTTTCGGTGAAGCTTACTATCCGGCCGACGGCCTGGATGCCGAGGACCTGTTGGCGGAAGCCGATCAAAGGATGCACAAGGTGAAGCGCACACAGAGAACGGCCTCGGCGGAGCGCGATTTTAGTCTTCTCGCGAGAACGCTAGGCGATGGCAGGCTCGCGGAGGCGTCGGCCGCGGAGTTGATTTAGCGAGCTACTTTGAACATGCCTAAGACGGGACAATGCCCGTCCTGACCGCGAAGGGCGCGTGCGACGTGTCCAAAGAAGGCACTAGCGCGCCGCGTGGCCTTCGGTCGAAGGGGGCACCAAATCGTACACAATAGGAACAGGGAGAATTCGGGCCCAACTTTTCCGGAGGAGCCGGGCAGAGAGACTTGTCGAGCAGCAACGTCACCCCTATAACGGACGAAGATCCGCTCTGGTACAAAGACGCCATCATCTATGAGGTCCACGTTCGCTCATTTTGCGACGGCCAGGATGACGGCATGGGCGACTTCCAAGGCCTCAGCAAGAAGCTGGATTATCTGCAGGATCTCGGCGTCACTTGCATCTGGCTTCTTCCATTCTTTCCGTCCCCCTGGCGCGACGATGGCTACGATATTTCCGATTACACCGAAGTCCATCCGGCGTACGGCACGCTGCGCGAGTTCCAAGCTTTTCTAAAACAAGCGCACCGCCGTGGACTGCGGGTCATCACCGAAGTCGTTCTCAATCACACCTCCGACCAACATCCGTGGTTTGAACGCGCGCGCCGCGCTCAGCCCGGCAGCCGTTGGCGCGACTTCTATGTCTGGAGCGACACCCCCGACAAGTACCAGGAAGCGCGCGTGATCTTTAAGGATTTCGAAAGCTCGAACTGGACTTGGGATCCCATTGCCAAGGCCTACTACTGGCATCGCTTCTATGCGCATCAACCCGACCTGAACTTCGACAGTCCCTACGTTCGGGAAGCGATGCTGGAGGTCATCGACTTCTGGTTCGATCTCGGCGTAGATGGATTCCGCCTGGATGCGGTTCCTTATCTCTACGAACGGGAAGGGACCAACTGCGAGAATCTGCCCGAGACACACGTGTTTCTGAAGCAACTCAGGCAGCATATCGATTCGAAATATCGCGATCGCGGTTGCATTCTGCTGGCCGAGGCAAATCAATGGCCCGAGGACGCCGTCGCGTATTTCGCCAACGACGACGAGTGCCACATGGCATTTCACTTCCCGCTGATGCCCCGCATGTTCATGGCGATCCGCATGGAGGACCGTTTCCCCATCATTGAAATCCTGCAGGAGACACCGGCCGTGCCGCCGCGCTGCCAGTGGGCGTTGTTCCTGAGAAACCACGACGAGCTGACACTCGAGATGGTTACCGACGAAGAGCGCGACTACATGTACCGCGTGTACGCGCAGGAACGCGGGATGCGTATCAACCTCGGCATTCGCCGCCGCCTGGCGCCTTTGCTGGAGAACGACCGCCGCAAGATCGAGTTGATGAACGCCCTGCTTTTCTCGCTGCCGGGAACGCCCGTCATTTACTACGGCGACGAAATTGGAATGGGCGACAACATCTATCTCGGCGACCGCAACGGCGTTCGAACCCCCATGCAATGGAGCGCCGACCGCAATGCCGGCTTTTCGCGCGCGAATCCGCAAAAACTCTATCTGCCCATCACCATCGATCCCCAATATCACTACGAAGCCATCAATGTGGAGGCGCAGCAGAACAATCCACATTCGCTCCTGTGGTGGATGAAGCACCTGATCGAGCAGCGCAAGCAGTTCAAGGCATTTGGCCGCGGAACGCTGGAATTCCTGCGGCCTTCGAACCGGAAGGTTCTGGCTTTTTACCGGCGCTATCGGGAAGAGACCATTCTGGTGATCGCCAACCTATCCCGTTTTCCTCAACACGTGGAGCTGGAGCTTTCCGCGGTCAAGGGAACCACCCCGGTCGAGATCTTCGGGCGCGCCGAATTCCCGCCTATCGGGGACCAACCGTACATCATCACGCTGGGGGCGCTCAGCTTTTACTGGCTATCGCTCGAGCCCAAGCGCGTGCGCCAGGAATCGATTCCGACCGAAGGCGAAAAGCAACCCATGCCGGAGGTCGCGGTCGATTCGTTGGAGGAAATATTTCAGGGCAAGAGCTTGGCTATCCTGCTGCGAATGTTGCCGGAGTTTCTCAGAACCCGGCGCTGGTTTCACGGCAAGGATCGAGCCATCCGATCGATTGACCTCTACGACGCTTTACCGATCGTCGACGCAGCATCTCAAATTCTGCTGGCCCAGATTGTTTACATCGAAGGCGACCCCGAAATCTACGTCCTCCCCGGCTCCGTCGCGGTGGGGACGGCGGCCAACGAAGTGCGGACGAAATTGTCGGACGTCGCCGTCCTGGGTGCGCGTACGCCGGACGGCGCCGAAGGAATTTTGTACAGTGCAGTCTGGAATCTGGCTTTCTGCGACGCGCTACTGGGCGCCATCGCCCGCAGACGGCGCTTCCGGGGGAAGTGGGGAGAACTGGCCGGTTCCCACACCCGTGCATTTCGGAAAGTATGGGGCGAAAGGCATCCCCATCTCGCGCCTACGGTCCTTAATGTCGAGCAGAGCAATACCTGCGTCGCTTTCGGCGACCGCTTCATGTTGAAAATCTATCGCCATGTGGGCACGGGCGTCCATCCCGAAATTGAGCTCGGCAACTTCCTGACGGAAAAACAATTCCCCAGCATCGCGCCGCTCACCGGAACTCTGGAATACCGGCGGGAAACGGGCGAGCCGATGAGCGTTGCCGTACTACATGGATTTGTTCAGAACCAGGGGGACTCCTGGCGTTATACGCTCGACTTGCTTGGTCAATTCTTCGCGGCGGCGCTGGCGCGCCACGAATCGGATCACGTCAGCGCGGCCGGGAATCGGCATTATTTGGATGTGCGCCTGTCGGAGCTTCCTCAGCAGGCGCACGAAATGCTCGGTGCCTACGTGGGTTCGGTTGGATTGCTCGGCAGGCGAACCGCCGAATTGCATCTCGCGCTCGGCTCGAATGTTACCGATCCGCAATTTGCCCCGGAACCCTTCACCGACCATTACCGCCAAGGTGTATATCACAGCATGATGAGCCTGACCACCCAGACTTCTCAGCTTTTGAGGCAACAGTTGCAGAGCCTGCAACCGGCCGCTCAAGCGGAGGTGCAGCGGGTGCTCGACCGGCAAGATCGAATTCGCAAGCTCTTCCGGCCCATCGCGGAACGGAGAATTTCCGCCATGCGAATCCGGGTGCATGACGACCTGCGGTTGGAACAGGTGCTCTTCACCGGCAAGGATTTCGTTTTCATCGGCCTGGGCGGCAAGGCGAATCGAGCCCTCAGCGAGCGAAGAATCAAGCGATCTCCGCTGCGGGATGTGGCGAACATGCTGTTGTCGTTTCGGTATGCGGCGGATTCGGTTTTCTTCGATCAAATTTCCGGCGTGACGAATCGGCCAGAGATCAATGCCGCACTGGAATTTTGGTCCGGATGCTGGTGCGACTGGGTCAGCGCCACTTTCTTGAAGGGATATTTGGAAAGCATTGGCGAGAGTTCGTTGCTTCCAAGAAACGATGCGGATGTGCGCGCCTTGCTGGATGCGTTCGTGCTGGAACGGTCGCTCGAAGAGATCGGCCGCGAGCTCGCGGAACGGCCGGATTGGGCGCGAATACCGGCTCGCATGATTCTGCGAGCGTTAGAAGTGTCTCAAGAGGAGTCTCACCGGCTGTAAAGAGAGCAATAATTTGGGCGTAGATCCGCGGCTCGCGCACACGAGCGCGTGCGCGACGCGCGGGAAGTATACGAGCCGTTGCGGAACAGCCAGGCGACGAGCGAGAACAGGAAAACAGCAGCCTGAGGATACTGGTTTTGTTGAAAAGACCGCCGAGTTCGGGTGACTGCGAGGTCACGGCGGAACGCACGCTGCCGGAAACGGAAGCGATGCGGTTCGCTACCGAGATGGCAGCACCCGATTCAAGAATGAGGACACCAACTGGCACCGGAGCGAACTCCACAAAGAGTGCGAATGGAAGCAGGGCGTCTTGGCGGTTTGAAAACGGGGAAGGACGCTCGTGTCGCCTCCCGTTGGTCGGGGGTCGCCATTGTGGATCGCAGGACCAAATGAAGATTTCGGTTGACACGAGCCGGCTTCTCATGCAAGCCGTGACCGTTGGCCAGGGGCGTCCTCGCCTGGTGACCTTGTCCGCTGACAAGCTGAGGCTTTACGGGTGCCCCTTGCCAAGGCAGCGGATGCCGGTACAGGCGATACCGCTCCCTTGACGCGCGCGGCTCGGAGCCGGCGCTGCGTGCTCTACCATATCTCACTTTTGTTTCATGCCGACGCCAAACTGATTCCCCGCGCGAATCACTTTGCCGCCTTGGACCGTGACGTCAAGCAGCTTTTCGCTCTGCACTTCGCGGCCGGTCTCATCCTGCAGCGCCGCCACAATTTTCTTCGACGGCACATCGATAATCTCACCCGTCGAGGAATACGCGAAGCGGCCGTCCATGCTGAAACTGAGCCAGCCCACGCAGTCGCGCGCCTTTATGCTGGTCATCTGCTTGGGCGGCATCACGGTCGAATCGAACACGTGGATGGCGCTATTGGCGCAATCGGCTACCCACAGTTCTTTTTCGTCGGGAGTCAACGCAATCCCGTGGCTCGGGCACCCGTGCCGTTTGACAGGACCTTGTTTATAGCCCTCGACCTCGACGTGATACAGTTTCTTTCCACTCCGCGGATCCCCCACTTCGAAGCCCAGCAGGCCATTAATATTGACGAAAACCAGCGTATTGCCGCCGTTGACGGTGAAAGGACGGATGACGTTATCGAAGGGTCCCACCGTACTCGCGATCTGGTGCGTTTTCGGATCCGCCACCGAGAGCAGCGGAGACTTCAAACCAGCCAGGTAGACGTGCGCTCCGTCCGCGGAGTAAATCGTATTGTGCGAGCCGGACTTGGTCTCGATGCTGGAGATCACATTGCCCGTCGCCGAATCCACTACGTGCCACAATGGTCCCTCCAGTTGAGGAACGTATAGGATTTTGCCGTCGGGTGAAATCGCCAGACGGTCGCATCCGCCTTCGTAGCTCTTGTCCCAGATCCTCTTGCCGCTGATGGCATCGACCGCAATCATGCGATTCAACGACGTGACGTAGACTCTGCCGGTCGTCGCGCTGGCCGCAATCCCTTTGACATTTTCGGGCTTCTGGCCGTCCGGCACGCTCCAGGTCGGGATACGCCGGACAAACTTATATCCCTTGTCAATATCGAAAACCAGGATGCCGACACCGCCATATTCAACGTAATTGCGGGTTCCGGGACTGGCCACGTACAGCAGATGTTGTTCGGCCGCAGCCGCGATACTCAGCGGTAATGCAAGCAGAAGGAGCAAGCCCGCAAGGAGTTTGTTAATTCTCATTTTGATCCACATCATATACCAAATGGACCTGCGGCCGTAAGGAAGCCATGTGGCGCGCTCCCTTACGGTCGCGGTTCTTCAGGCTACGGAATGGACGGTTTTTCTACCGTATGGTCGGTAACAGGTTAAAAATGACCCTTGACGGCCCGCCTCAAATCGCGTACACTCAACCCCAATACAAATTCTTACCGAAATATTAGTTAGCCAGTAATACAAAAATTCAATTCGGGAGAACGGGGATGACGATAGCCAAGTTCGCTGTAAGCGTCATTGCGGGGTTAGTGCTGTTGCCTTGGTTGGCCTCAGCGCAAAGCACGCTTGAAGGAATCGTAAGAGACACGTCGGGCGCCGTTATGCCCAACGTCACCGTCACGGCGTCCAGTCCGGCGCTGATCGAGAAGTCGCGGACCGCCACGACCGACGGGCAAGGCCGCTACTCGATCGTCGACCTTAGACCGGGCACGTACTCGCTGACGTTCAGCATGCCGGGGTTCAAGACCCAGCAGCGGGACAACATCGAGTTGCAAGCCAACGTGTCGGTTCCGGTCTACGTTGAAATGGGCGTGGGCTCGCTGGGGGAATCCGTAACAGTGCAAGCCCTGGGGGCGGTGGTGGACGTGGAGAACGCCGGCAACAAGGAATTGCTGACTCGCAAGGTGATGGACGATATTCCGGCCGCGCGCAACATGCAAGCGCTGGGAGGGCTGGTGCCGGGCATCCGGCTGACCGTGCCCGATGTAGGCGGCTCCCAACAGATGGAGCAGACCTACTTTACCGGGCATGGCGCCCCAATTCAGCATACGACCGTGCTGCTGGATGGCATGAACATCAATTCCAACTATATTGACGGCCAGATACAGAACTATGTCGACAATGCGATCATCCAGCAGTCGACCTACCAAACCAGCGGCATCTCGGCCGAAGTTTCCGCCGGCGGACTGCTGGTCAACCAGATCCCCAAGGACGGCGGCAACACGTTTCATTCCGACGTGTTCCTGGGCCTGAGCGGAGGCTCCAATTTCTGGCAGGCCTCCAACGTGACACCCGATCTGATTGCCCGGGGTCTTACGGGCCAAAGCAAGGTGCAGCACATTGAGGACTTCGACGGCTCGGTGGGCGGACCTATCTTGAAGGACAAGCTGTGGTTCCTTTCGGCATTTCGCTACCAGAGCACGTACGGCGTCATACCCGGATCGTTTTACCCGGATGGCTCGCCGGGCGTCGAGGATCAATACATCAAGAGCGCGAGCCTGCGCCTTTCCTGGCAGATCAGTTCCAAGGACAAGTTCTCCGGAACATACGAGCGCTTTCAGAAGTTCAAGGGTCACGAGCTGTTTCGTGGTGGCGTGGTTGGAAGGCCGGACAACCCCGCGGTTTCCGCGCAGCGCCGCGGTCCGCCCCTGTACTACGTGGCGGCGGGCAAATGGACGCGCATCCAAACACCCAAGCTGCTGTTTGAAGCCGGCTTCTCGACGGACATCATCCATTACAGTGACATTTACCAGCAGGGCGAGGAGAAGATTCCCAACACTCCCGAATGGTTCGCCAAGACGACGCACCTGGACCTGGTGACCAATGTACGCAGCAACGCGCCACAGATCCAGAATTATTTCCTGCCCGACCGCAGAGGATTCAACGGATCGGTGTCGTACATAACCGGCTCGCACAATATCAAGGCGGGCGTGCAGGATGCCTGGGGCAAAAACGATCGGGTGTCGTCTATTAACGGCGACCTTCAGCAGCAATATTCGAATGGGACGCCAGTCAGCGTTCTGGTCTACAACACGCCCGTCGCCGTAAGACAGCGGGTGAATGCGGACCTGGCTCTCTTCGCCCAGGACACCTGGCACGTCAAGCGGCTGTCGGTGACGGCCGGCCTGCGATTTGAGTATCAGAAGTCGAGCATCGAGCCCTCGGCGATCGGCGGCGGCCGGTTTATCGGCGCCCGTTCGTTCCCGAGAATCAACTGCGAAACGATCAAGGGCCTGGGGTGCTGGAAGACGTGGGCCCCGAGGCTGGGCTTGGTATACGATCTGTTCGGCAACGGCAAGACGGCGCTGAAGGCCGGCTTCGGCAAATACAACACTCCGGTGGCCACTACGTACCTGACCTCGGTCAACCCCATGGCCGTATCGACGGACACGCGCACGTGGACCGATTTCAACCCTAACCACCCGGAGACCAACGGCGATGGCATCGCCCAAGACTACGAAATCGGCCCCAGCACCAACGCGAACTTCGGAAAACTCGCGAGCATACCGAAGTTCAATCCTGATTTCGGGCGCGAATATAATCTCCAATACAGCGCGGGCCTGCAGCACCAGATCACCAACAACGTGTCGGTGAGCTTCAACTGGTTCCGCCGCACGAATTACAACGGGACGTACATTCAGAACCGCGCCGTGGACCCAGTGGCCGACTGGACACAGTTCACGCTGGTCAACCCGCTCAACGGCGAGACGATCACGGCCTACAATCTGAAGCCCAACAAGTTTGGGTTACCGGCGGATCTTTATCAAACCAACGGAGACCAGGGTCTGCGGCGGAATACCTATACGGGTTACGAGTTTGGCGTAGTCACGCGGTTGCCGCACGGAGGGCACTTCTTCGGGGGCTGGACCATCGACCGGTTGACCGACATTTCCTGCGATGCGTCCGCCAACACCAGCTTCGATGGCAACAATATCACCAACGGGGCCATCAACGACCCGAACAGCATGCGGTTCTGCAGTGAGTCCGGCTTGATTCCCTTCCGGCATGAGTTCAAGGCGATCGGGAGCATGCCATTGTGGTGGCGCTTGGAGTTGAGCATGGCGTGGCAGGACGACCCCGAACCTTTGAAGTATGTGAACTGGACCCTCAGCCGGACTCAGAAGTATCCCACCGATTGCAATGTGGCGGGTTGCACTCCGGGCGGGCCGGTTTTTCCGACCGCCACCTTTCTCACCAACAGCTCGCTGACGATCCCTCTGGTGGCGCCAGGCACGAGATTCATGGACCGGCTGAATCAGTTTGACATCGGCCTCAGGCGGACTTTTGTTTTCCGGGAGAAGTTCCGGATCCAGGCCCAGGCCGATATGTTCAACGTGAACAATTCGCATGCGGTACTGCTGGAAACGCAGGCGCTGGGTACTTCGGTGAAGCCGTTCGTTTCGGGCGGACTGGGCGGCACGCCGCAATCGCTGCTGCAGCCGCGGTTGTTGCGGTTGGCGCTGCAGTTCCACTTCTGACGAAACTGAACCGCGACCGTCGGGGAGCGGATGTTGTGTCCCCTTTAAGATCCACACCGGCAAGAATGGGCAAGAATATACTTGACTACTCCCGCGATTCGGCGTAAGATTGAATCATGGCCGCCGAACCCAAGACCCTTCAACAAGCTGTATTATACTTCGCCGATCCCCGGAATTGCATTGACTACCTCGTAGCGCGGCGCTGGCCGAATGGCGTCACCTGCCCAGCTTGCGGTAGTCCGAGGGTCACGTTTCAGCAGAAGCATTCCCGCTGGCAGTGTAGCACCAAACACCCCAAGCGCCAATTCACCGTCAAGGTTGGGACCATCTTTGAGGATTCGCCGATCAGCTTAGACAAGTGGCTCATGGCGGCATGGATGATTACCAATTGCAAAAACGGCAATAGCTCTTGGGAAATGCACCGGACTCTGGGCGTCACCCAAAAGACTGCATGGTTCATGGGTCATCGCATCCGGCTTGCAATGCAGGGAATGGGCGGCGGCAAGTTGGACGGCGAGATTGAGGTTGACGAAACCTACATCGGCGGCAAGTCGCGCAACATGCACAAGAGCGTTCGCGAACGGCGCATCAAGGCACGCGGCCCTCTCGGTAAAGCGGTCGTTATGGCAGTTCTGGAACGCCACGTCGAAGTGCGGCCCAAGGTCATACGGACTACCAGCCAAGAGGAACTGCAAGGCCACATTCGGCAACACGTCGAGCTAGGAGCACAAGTCAACACCGATGCTCACCCCGGCTATTTCGGACTGGACGAACGCTACATGCACATGACCATCGACCACGCCGAAACTTACGTGCAGGGCAACGTTCACACGAACGGGCTTGAGAACTTCTGGGCGCTGCTGAAGCGTGGCATCAACGGAACCTACGTTAGCATCGAACCTTTCCACCTGTTTCGGTACGTCGATGAACAGGCATTCCGCTACAACAACCGGCAGGGCATGGATGACGCGGACCGCTTCGATGCGGTTGTGAAACAGATCGTCGGCAAGAGGCTCACTTACGCGGAACTCACCGGCAAGGTGGGAGAAACGAGTATCTGCTAAAGAGTACGGAAGATTGAAGCGCGGGCCGAAAGTTTCCTAGGCGTTTCGGCCCGCGCTTAAAAATTTGGCTCGTCCGGGGAATCTGTGGGCTATGCAGGTGGAAAGAGGAAGCGGTGGAGCTTACGGCAGGTCGAGTCGAAGGAGCGCTGCTGTTCCTCCGAACCGTTGTGGATGGCCGGTCCGCCGTATTTATGGATGGCCTGA
>CATPCJ010000171.1 GCA_955652915.1 uncultured Bryobacteraceae bacterium | reverse complement strand
CGAGTCGCATTGTAGGGCGGACCCCCAAGTCCGCGGCCGCCCCCCGGTCGGCTAAGTTTTCTCCAGAAGAAAGTCGCCACAATTGGCCACCACTCGACGGAACATCAAGTACTCGCGACAGGAGGCGGCGACCCTCTCC
Source organism: uncultured Bryobacteraceae bacterium (assembly GCA_955652915.1). Classification (GTDB taxonomy): domain Bacteria; phylum Acidobacteriota; class Terriglobia; order Bryobacterales; family Bryobacteraceae; genus Palsa-89. The sequence continues at coordinate 36,114 of CATPCJ010000171.1, read as the reverse complement.
CCGCCCCCGACATGCCTGTCGCCGCCAACACATCGCCAAGCACGCCGGTGTGCCGCCCCGCCGCCAGCAGCGTCACCCGCGCCCCACTAGCCAAAAGCTTCTGCGTCTCCAAAATATCAAAAAGCGCGTTGGCCACATCCGGCTCCTGTGCAATTTCACGCAGCGCCGCTCCCAGCGTACTGGGTCGAATCGCCGCCGCCTTAGCAAACTCAACAGACGCCTCGCGCTCAGCGGAACTAGCGATCACGCTCACCTGGTTCGCCCCCGCCTGCCGGATCGCCGCCGTCACCTGGCGTAGCCGGTTCACCACCTTCTCCTCGATCTGCCGGATCATTTGCGTATCCCGGAAATGAACTTTCCGGATGTAGACCGACCCAAGTTGATAACCCCAGGCTTGCGATTGCGGCGACACCTCCGCGCGCACCGTCTGGCTCATCGTGTGCCGCGTCTGCAGCATGTCGGCCAGCGGCATATTGCTCAGGCAGCGCACGGTGGCGTTGCTGACGTTCGCGCGCAACGAGCCGCGCGGGTCGGTATTCTTGAACAGGTAAGCCACCGGGTCGCTGATCCACATTTCGTACCAGATCCCGATACCCATGGGCGCGCCTTCCTCGGAATTCACCGGCTCGCTGCGGCGGTATTCCTGATCCAGCCGGAGATCCAGCACGTAGCATTTTCCAAAGAAGTTGATGATGAACGCCGACACCCCGATTTCGGCCGGTAGAAAATGTAGACCCGGTTCGGTGAGCGTTCCAATGACTTTTCCGAAGAGAACGTAGACCCGGCAGGTGCGTTCTTGCACCATCGCGTACCAGCCAAAGAGTCGAGTCAGTGCCAGAAAAACCGGCACGATAATCCATAGCGCCAGGAACGTGACCAATATCGCCAGCGTCGTGTTCATCGCCGTCCCTCCAGGTAGACCGCATCGGCTTTTTCGTAAAGCCTCAGCCGCACATTCCGCAGATAGGCGCCCAGAACAGCCTCCCCTGCCTTATGCAAAGTGGAAAGCTCTTCGGCCAGCAGCTTGATAGGCTGAACCTCCGCCTGAGCCTTCAACGTTTCGATCTCCACCGCACGTTTGGATTGCTCGATTTTCTGATCGGCCGACGCCTGTGCCAGGCTGATATCGCTGGATACCTGGTTGTGCGCGGTATTGATCGCCGCCAGCGCCGATTCCACCTCCGCCGGCGGATCGATGCCGGTGATTAGCGACGCATCCAAAACGAGTCCATATCGCGCGGCGGTGGATTTGCACTCCAGATCCATGTACTCATTCAGGTCGCGAAGATTTTTCCGCAAGTCGTTAATCGAAACGCCGATCATCTCGCCGCCAGGAATAACGGGTGCGCCGGCTTGCGGCGCTACGGCATCGGCGCCGAGCGGCAGTGGCTTGGCTTCGAAATTCGCGATACGTTGGCGGAGAACCGAAACGAAATAACCCATCACGTGTACGAAGGGCTGCTTGATCGCGAACACGAACGCGTACATGTTGTTCTCGCTCACGTGATAACGGATTTGCCCCGTCAATCCCGTATTGAGCTGATCCTTGGTGACCGCCTCAAGCCGTGTGCCATTGTCGTTGGCCGACGGGGTTTCGTAATCCACCGCCATGTTCACAGTAGTGGTCGCAACGGAGACCTTGTACACTTTCTCCCAAGGCATTTTAAGGTACGGCCCACCGGGAGGAATCACGCGCACTTGCGGATAGACATACCGCGTGCGTTCGTCGTCCACCAGGTAACTGGAGATCGGATCGTCCAGAGTTGTTTTGTCGCCGGGCAGTCGTTCCGCCCGGCCGAAACTGGTCTTGACCGCCCGCTCGTTTTGGTTGACAGTGTAGATCCCGCCAACAACAACGCGTACGACAAACCAAAGAAAAAAGCCGATGATCACGCCGGTCAATACATCCATGATCGCTAAACCTCCAGGATTCGCATTAGTATAGCGTGTCGTGTAGGACAGGCCTACTGCATGACAAGTAGACTGCATGACAAGCAGAGAAAAACGTATCGCGGATGCCTTGCGTGCCGTTGGCCAATTCGCAAACGCCGAAGCAGGCGGCATCGGAATTGCCGTTGCCGGCAGGATGCAGCTTCCGCACCTCCTCGGCGTGATCCCCGGGGTGTGGCGAATTAAGGCCATCTCATCTAAGGTTCGGATGACAAGTTGCGCCATCTGTGCAGGCTGCTCATGGATGCTTATCGAATGATGTTCACCGGCTCTTTGTTTGATTCCGCGCCATCGCCTCCGCTAGCCCGATCACCTTTTCCGCCAGCGTGGCCAGGAGTCGTTTCTGATCGTGATACAGGTACGGCTCCAGTACCCACGGAAACCACTTGAAGTGTTCAATCCGGCATGTAATCGACACCATCACTTCTAAAGTTGTCTTGATATTTGGCCGCTTCACACCGGAACGCAAATCGACTCTCGATGCGATTCGAGATGAACTACGCAGACGAGTTCTACGTTCGCGCATTTCTCTGCCATCAGGTTTTGCTGGCGGGGACTATCGAAGAAGCACCTACGACATGCCCCCCGATCAAAGTCCGCATGTCCGGTTGTCCCGTAGCTCTGGTCGATCATAAGGGCGGCTCAGACGCATTGTTCTTCGACTTTATTCCCGACTCCTTGGGCAATCTCGGATTTGTCGGTCTCGAGGTTAACGCCGTCATGCCTTCACAGGCGCCCTTCATGCAAGAGGTGCCTTCGACCAACTCTGGGACCGCGCTACGACCCACCACGCTCAGCCGTTAGCGATCCAGCGGTTGAATCTGTTAGCGCCTCAGGACAGGCACGTCCTTGCGTGCCAGATCACGATACCTTATCCCGCCGAATCAGTTCTCGGGCAAACCAGTGGAGGTGGTTGGATGCCGAGGGGACCGCTTGCTACAGCCGCGCGGGCCACAGCAGCAGCTCCGCCCGAGTCATGAACGAAATTACCAACTGATGGCCGGCCACCGCATCTATGCAAGTCTGCCGCAGTCGATGGTTCCGATTAAAGAGGATCGACACGACATTCGTGTCGATCAGCAGAGCGTTCATCCGCAGGTGCTTTGGGGGGCGGGGCTGTGGTTGCGGAGCTCACGAATCATGTGGTTAAAGGCGTCGACTTCCGATGGGTCGCTGTCATCGGATGGTCCGAAGTCCCACTCCGGGGGCTTGAGTCCGGGGATTGAAGCCTCTGGTTCCGGCAGACTTCCCGGATCCACTACCTTTGCCACGTGTATCGACGCTGCGGCACTGAGTCCATTCACCTGCCCCTTGGCCGTATTACGCGCAAGCCGAAGATCTGGGAGATCAAGCGACGATCAATTCGTTACAACACCCTGCCCGAAATGCCCATACTCCAGGTGGACCTGCTTTCCAGCGGGTCCGGCCGGCTCGAAAGCCGGCTCCCTTCACCTCGGTGCTGAGCGGATTTTCCGTTTGCGCGAATGCGCAGCCGCACGCGACGGTGGCGCTGAGCATTGTCACGGAATAGCGATTCATTGGTTGTCTCGTTGATTGAGTCTAACGCTTGGAGAGTGGGTGCTTTCGACGGGTCCCGGATTGATCGTGGACATCCTTCATACAATTTCCTTGCATTTCTTTTACATGCTTCGCCCGCTAGAATGGAAATGTCTTGCCTCAAGATTCTTCCACGCAGCTCGATCCGGCGCAGGAGCGCGAACTCGCTTATTACGAGGATCTGTATGGGACCATCGGTGTTGGCCATTTCGCGAAGCCTGCCGTAGTGGCGTTTCGCGATTACCTGGTGAGGCGCATCGTACGGGCTACTGGAGCCAAGCGAATGTCGCGAGTTCTTAGCGTCGGATGCGGCATCGGGGACTTGGAGCTGTTATTGGCCCCGCACGTAGCGGACGTTACGGGTGTAGATCTTTCCCCGGCCGCGATCGCTGAAGCCAACCGGGCCGCCACTGCACGGAACATTCGTAACGCTCGCTTCATTCAAGGCGCATGGCAGGATGCGCCGCTGGTAGGCGAATCCTTCGATCTTGTGCTGGCGATCTTTTTCCTGCACCACTTGCCTGATGCGGATCTCGCCGAGTTTCCGAAAAGGTTGTTGCCGTTTCTTAGTAGCACCGCCGTTTTCTATGCCTTGGAGCCCAGCGCGCACCGGCTCTCAGGGTTTCTCGGAAAAGTACTTGTGCCCGGCCTGATGAAGAAATATCAGACCGAAGGCGAACGGCAACTGTTGCCGCGTCCTACGGCAGTGCCGTTTCGCCAGGCGGGATTTGATGTTGCCACACCCTGGTTTGATTTCGTTTCCACGCCGCTGGCGGGTCTGTTTCCGTCGTGGGCGATTGGCTATGGAATGGCCCGTTTGTTAGACGAGGGGCTGACAGCTTGCATCGGACTTCGCGCTCTCAAGCAGCAATTTTGAGCTAATCGCCCACCGGCAACCTGACGAAATTTGACCCTTCGCAGGTGGTGAAACCTGCCGATCCGAGCTGTGACCGTAAGTGTAAGAAGCTGTGAAAAAATCGCTTTAGGCTCCACACAGGCAAGAATGTCTGTGCCACAATTTGCGCTAACTCAGTGGGTTATGTGTGGCACATGCATTCTTGTCTGCCCATTCGAGCGAGAACCTATGTAGGTTCTAGCGCGTGGCGCGCCCTTCTGTGGAAGGAGGCACCAAGCCTTTTAAGCGCATGTAGACGGACATGGTGCCGTACATTTCGTTGTCGTGCGAGACCGTTCCCCACAGCGCGCCAAGCTTCGAGCGCTGCGCACGGCCCATGGTAATGGTTTGCGATCCGGTAGCGTCCGTAAGGGCGTCGATGGCTTTGTCGCACTCGGCGAAAGAATCTTTCAGAGCTGCTACGATGTCAGCCTTGGCCGTCTTGGACGATGCATCGCCGGTCTTCGCCGCGCCGTTAATGGCCGAGCAGGTGCGCAGATTCGAATCGGCAACATGTCCCAGTAACTGGCCAAAAGGCCGAACTTCGGGAGTGGCCTTGAAAGCATAATCGGCTTCGGACACTTTGTCGGCCGCTTTCAAAATATTGTTCTTGACGTTGGTGTAGGATCCTTTCACCTCGGTGCTGAGCGGATTTTCAGTTTGCGCGAATGCGCAGCCGGACGCGATGGCGGCGCTGAGCATTATTACGGAATAGCGATTCATTGATTTTCTCCTTGATTGAGTTTAACGCTTGGAGGGTGGGCGCTTCGCACCCGCACCTTCGGGTGCGGCACTGGGGTGAACCTTGACGCCCTCCTGCACGGAATCATTCGGATTCACGATCACCTTCTGCCCTTCCGACAGTCCCGAGAGTACTTCGATGCGGTCGCCGAAATCGCGGCCAACTGTGATTCGTTGAAAATGGACAACGTTTTCGGGACTCATTACCGCCGCCAGCGTGCCTTCCGGCCGCACCACCAGAGTGTCACTCGGCATAAGCAGCGGCGGATCCTTGCGCGGGAGATTCAGGTCCACCTGCGCGTACATGCCGGGCATGAGTTTCCCGTCCGCATTCGCTACCTGAATCTCGACCAGCAGGGTGCGTGTGGCGGGATCGAGTGAATTCGCCGTTCGCGCGACACGGCCTGGAAATTTTCGCTCCGGCAAATCGGATGTGCTTATCATCGCGACCTGCCCAACGAGCACGTCCGGCGCGTTGGATTGGGGCACATTCAAGTATGTCCGGAGTGGATTGGTTTGGGCGATGCGAAACAGCAGTGTGTTGCCGGAATTCACCAATGCGCCAACGTCGACATTGCGCAACGTGATGACACCGGCGAACGGCGCCTTGACCTTCAGGTAGCTCTTCAGATCCGTAAAGCGAGCCACATTCGCTTCGGCCGCATCGATGCTGCTCCTGGCCGCGGCCACTGCGCGGTCCAGCGCGCGAACGTTAGCGATCTGGGCTTGGTACTGAGCCTGGTACTGATCGTTCTCCTGCCGCGACGCGATCCCTTGACGGGAAAGATTTTCCCAGCGGCCAGCGGTGACCTTGGCGAGCGACTCGTTCGCCTTGCCTTGCTCCAGCGCCGCCGTGGCGCGTTCCAGGTCGGCCCGGGCCTGCTGCAGAGAAGCCTGCGCCTGGCGGACCTGTTGATCCAGATCGGGGGCTTCGATTTCCGCGAGAAGCTGCCCGGCGGTCACGCGGTCGCCGATATCCACGTAGCGCTTATTGACAAAGCCTTCGGCTCGCGCCAGGACCGGCGCTTCCGTGACAGCCTGAATATTCCCCGGCAGCACGAGGTTGCCGGCCGCGGACGCTCGGGTAACGGGTACAAAGCTCACTTCGGGCAGCGCTTCTTTTTGAGTACCAGCTTCCGCAACCAATTGCAGTTGACGGCGGTGACGCGGCAAATATCCGATCGCGAAAGCAGCGATCAAGACGACCACCGCCAGCAGGATCAGGTTGCGAATATTACTGTTCGACGGGCGCGCGGTCTTGTGTAATTGCCCTTGCCCCGTTTCCTTCTTTTGCGCCAACTGTCGTTTGAGATCGTCGATTTCCGCGCGAAGGCTCTCTTCGGATCCCTGGGTCATCGGATTGGTTGTTTCTTCTCTCATCTCAATAGCGCCGATGAACCGGCTCGCCTTCGCGTTCTTCTTCGGCAATCTGTTTGTCGTGATCCACCGGAGGCTGTTTGCGAAGGTACGAATAAACGATGGGCACTATGAATAGTGTAGTAACTGTCGCTACCAGCAAACCGCCGATGACTGCCCGTCCGAGCGGGGCATTTTGTTCGGCGCCCTCGCCGATACCCAGCGACATCGGAAGCATTCCGAGAATCATCGCGGAAGCTGTCATCACCACGGGACGAAGCCGCGTGAAACCGGCGGACAGCGCCGCGGATCGCACTCCCCTGCCCTCCATCCGCTCATCGTTCGCGAAAACCACCATCAGAATGCTGTTGGCCGTGGCGACGCCGATGCACATGATCGCTCCCATCAGGGATGGAACGCTAAAAGTGGTCTGCGTTACGAACAGCATCCAAAGAATCCCCGCCAACGCGCCCGGAAGAGCGCTCAAGATGATGAAAGGGTCCACCCAGGATTGAAAATTAACGGCCATCAACAGGTATACCAAAACCACCGCGGCGATCAGACCCAAGCCCAGTCGCCGGAAAGAAGTCTGCATCGTCGCCGCTTGACCGCGCAGTGTCAACGTGGCCGCTTTCGGGACCTTCGTGTCAGTCATGATTTCCTGAACTTGCGATACCACGCTCCCGAGGTCGCGCCGGTCGACGTTGGCGTACACGTCGAATACGGGCTGAACATTGTAATGATTCACGATTTCAGTAGCCACGCCGTGATCGATGGTGGCCAGATTCGATAATAATTGGGTGGGGGATTGCAACGATCCGGGATTTCCATAAGCGGCGGAAGCTTGGTTGGGCGCGGCGCCAACGGATGAATTGCCGGCCGATGGCGAACCAGGCGTATTCGACGCCACGACATTGGTCGCAGCCGAAATGGGAGTTCGCATCAGCGCGTCCACGGAATCAATCTTGTACTGCGGGGTCTGAACCAATACCTGATAGTTGACTCCATTGCCCCAGTTCATCCATTGATTCGGCGCTAACTGCCCGCTGCCGCTCAGCGAGATCAGCAGACTGCTGGCCACGTCGCGCTGCGTCAGACCGAGCTGCCCAGCCTTGGTACGATCCACGTCGATCCGCAACTCCGGTGCGTCCAGCACCTGATGAATGTGTACGTCGGCTGCGCCGGGAATTCGCGCTATGCGCGCCTGTAGCTGCTGGGCAAGCTTGTAATTTGGGCCGGCATCCCGGCCCGTCACTTGCACATCAATTGGAGCCGGCAGGCCGAAGTTGAGAATCTGATTGGTGATATTCGCCGCTTCAAAGAAAATCACCATGTCGGGGAATTTTTCGTGTAGCCGCTTGCGGAGTCGATCGGTGTAAAGCGCGGTGGAGGTGTGTTCGGGCTGGAGTGAAATCAGGATGTCGCCATCACTGGTCCCGATAGATGGACTGTCACCGAAGCCGAGATTGAAGCCACCGTTGGGAAGACCGATGTTATCGAGAATCGTGTCCAGCTCGTTGCCGGCGATCACGTTCCGAATCTCATTCTCAATAGCGGCGAAGAGCATCTCGGTCTTTTCGATGCGTGTGCCGGCGGGGGCTCGCGCATGCAGCCGGATCTGGCCTGAATCCACGGTTGGAAAGAAATCGCTTCCCACCAGGTACACCAAGCCCAACGATCCAAGAGAGAAAATCAAGAACCCGGTCAATACGGCGCCTCGATGATCCAGTGACCAGTCCAGCAGTCCGGTATATTTCGTGCGAAAGCGCTCGAAACGCCGATTAAACGCGAAGTGAATCCGCCAGATGATGCTGTGGCGGCCGCCGGACTCGCTCTCCCCATGCTCGCCCAGCCGATACATGTCCACTTCCTGTTTGAGCAGGTAATGAACCATGGTGGGAATTAGAGTGCGGGAAAGCATGTACGACGCGAGCATCGCGAACACGACTGCCATTGCCAGCGGAGTGAACAGATACTTGGCGGCGCCAGTGAGCAACAACACCGGCACGAACACGATGCAGATGGCCAGCGTGGAAACCAGCGCAGGAACGGCAATTTGCATGGCGCCGTCGAGCACCGCGCGCACCAGCGGTTTTTTCATCGACAGATTGCGGTGCGTGTTTTCGATTTCGACAGTGGCGTCGTCCACCAGAATCCCGACCGCCAGCGCCAATCCGCCCAAAGTCATGACATTGATCGTCTGGCCGAGCAGGTTCAAAACGATCAGGGACGTCAGGATCGAAAGTGGAATGGAGATGCAGACGATCACAGTGCTGCGCCAGCTTCCCAGGAACAGCAGGATCATCAGCCCGGTGAGAATGGCGGCAGTGATGGCTTCCTTCACCACGCCGCCAATCGCCGTCCGCACGAACCGCGACTGGTCGAAGAGTTGACGCACCTGGATTTCCGGCGGCAGTCCAGCCAGAATTTTCACCAACGCGGCCTTTACTGAATTGACGATGTCCAGCGTGGATGCCTGGCCGTTTCGCAACACTGTAAGCAGCGCGCCCCTGGTGCCATTGGTTCGAACCACGTTGGTCTGGACCGCGAAACCGTCACGCACATTCGCTACATCTTTCAAATAGACGGTCGCGCCATTCACCGTCTTGATCGGCAGGTTGTTCATCTCGCTCAGCACTTCCGGACTGCTGTTGAGCTTTACCTGGTACTCACGATCGCCAATCTTCACGTTGCCTGCGGGCAGAATGAGATTCTGGAGACTTAGCGCGTTGGAAACATCGACAGCCGAAAGCTGCTTGGAATACAAAGCTTCGGGATCGAGATCCACTACGATCTGGCGCATCTTGCCGCCATACGGCAGCGGAACCGCCGCGCCCTGCACGGTGGCCAGCGGGGTGCGGATATAGTTCTGACCGATGTCGAAGAGTTGCTGCTCGCTGACGGTCTTGCTCTCGAGGCCGAGTTGCAGGACCGGAACGCTGGACGCGTCGTATTTCAAAATATTCGGGGGAAAGATGCCTGGCGGCATTCCGCGCAGAATCGAATTTGCGATTGCCGAGATCTGAGCCATGGCCATGTCCACTCGAACCTTGGGCTGGAAGTAGACGCGGACCACGGCAACACCGGAATAGGATTGCGATTCAATGTGCTCGATATCGTTGACCGTCGTAGTCATGGCTCGCTCGAAGATGGTGACGATGCGCTTTTCCATCTCTTCGGGCGGAACGCCGTTGTAAGACCACACCACGCTGACCACGGGAATGTCAATGTAAGGAAAGATGTCGACGGGCATGGTGACGATGGCCGCGCCACCAAGGAGAAGAATCGCGACCGACATCACCACAAAGGTATACGGGCGGCGGAGGGCGAGACGAACTATCCACATTAGAGCTAAGGTAACGCAGCCTGAAGGCTATACCAATGTAGAGATGAGTAGTGGACGTCTGAGGTTACCTGGCCCTAATGTTTATTGGGGCGTAGTATTAGCAGAACTGAAACCAATGCGGCGTTTGGGTGTGTCCGGCGGGCGCTTCATGTCTTCGATCTCCTCGGCCAGGATCGTAATTACCGAGGCGTGCTGTTTCTGGTTGGTCTCGAGTTTGGCGATGCGCCTGGCAAAGTGCTTGTGGGTAGCCAGCATATCTCGCAGCCGCACGAAGGCCCGAACGATCAAGATGTTCATTTGGACAGCCCGCTCACTGTTTAGCACAGAGGAAAGCATCGCCACGCCGTGTTCGGTGAAGGCGAAGGGCATGTGACGGCGGCCACCCCAACTTGATCTTGCAGATTGCAATATCAAGTTTTCGAACTCTTCCCTGGTTAGCTGAAACATGAAATCGTCCGGGAATCTGGTAGGGTTGCGGCGGACGGCTAAATTCAAGTTGCCGGTTGAAACTTCATACAGCTCAGCAAGATCCGCGTCGAACATGACCTTATGGCCACGTAGTAAATAGATCCGCTGTTGGATCGTTTCCACCGCAACGGTCAGATCTTGCTCAGACCAGAAAGCTGCTTTTGCCTCAAGTAGCCTAGTGTGTTCAAGGCGCAAGTTGTCGCACCTAGTTTTTGACGAACGTCGCACTTCAGCCCGCTGATGTAATCTGGATTCAGAATCTATGAATCTTCCACGTCGAATGTTTATTGTTTTCGCCTGCAGTCTGGCTCTTGTTGCCGCCTCGGACCACGCTGGCAAATTCACTGGCCTTGACAAGTACGTTCAGGCACCGGATCCGAATTATCGATACGAACTCGTGAAGACAATTCCCGGCGAAGGCTACACAACCTACGTTCTCGACATGACGTCGCAGGCATGGCGCAGCGCCGCCGACGTGGATCGTCCGGTATGGAAGCACTGGCTCACCATCATCCGTCCGCATCAACTAAACGGAACCACTGGCTTTCTTTTTATTACCGGCGGGTCTAATAAGGACAAAGCGCCGGACAAGCCGACGCCGCAGAACGTCGACACGGCCATGACTTCGCATACCGTGGTCGCGGAACTACGGGGCGTACCTAACGAGCCGCTGCTGTTTACCGGCGAAACAAAAGAGCGGACTGAGGATCAGATCATTGCATACACCTGGGTGAAGTACATGAAGACCGGCGACGAGACTTGGCCGCTGCACATTCCGATGACCAAGGGTACCGTTCGAGCGATGGATACCGTGACGGCCTTCTGTGCGACGCCCGAGGGCGGGAGCGTGAAGGTGGAGAAATTCGCCGTGGCCGGCGGTTCCAAGCGCGGGTGGACAACCTGGACCACCGCGGCCGCCGACAAACGCGTGGTGGCCGTCATACCCATGGTCATCGATATGCTCAACAGCGTAAAGTCTTTCGATCACCACTACCGCGCCTACGGATTTTACTCGCCGGCTGTCAAGGATTACGAGGACATGGGGATCATGAAGGTCTCCAACACCTCGCAATACGCCGCCCTGATGCGCCTGGAGGAGCCTTACAGCTACCGCGATCGCTACACCATGCCGAAGTTGGTGATGAACTCGGCCGGCGATCAGTACTTCCTTCCCGATTCGTCGCAGTATTATTTCGACGATCTTCCCGGCGAGAAATATCTTCGCTATGTTCCGAACACCAATCATTCGCTGGGCAACTCGGACGCGCGCGAAAGCTTGATTGCCTTCTACGATGCGGTGCTTCGCGGACAGCCTAGGCCCAAATTCTTTTGGAAGTTTGAGAAGAACGGCGACATCCGAGTGACCAGCATCGATAAGCCCAACGAAGTAAAATTGTGGGCCGCCCATAATCCGGAACATCGCGACTTTCGCCTGATGACTATCGGGCCGGCCTACAAAAGCTCGGTGCTGACATCCAAGGGCGACAACATGTACGTCGCGCACCTCGACAAGCCTGAGAAAGGCTTCACGGCCTATTTCGTAGAGATGACTTACCCCAGTGGCGGCAAGTATCCGTTCAAGTTCACAACCGGCGTACGGATTACGCCGGACACGTTACCGTTTCCCGCGCCGAAACCTTCAGGCAAGATTGGCGAGCTTCCGTAGCCATTTGGGAGCCTTGCCGGTCGAACGGACTCACGAAATGAATCCGAGTCATGTGGCGCGGCCTTCAGGCTGCGGCGTCGAGACTTGTCTCGACGCTCTGTGTGGAAAGAGCCTCGAGATGAGTCTCGAGGCCGCAGACATGAGTGTCCACGCGACGTCTTCCTAGCCATGACGGCTCGGTTGATGGTTTATCGTTCGCTAAGATTGAAAATCGACGGCCGGTTTTCGTCGCCCATCCACGGAAAGCGTGAAGACGTCCGGCCGCGCATAGTGCCCGACGACATCAAAATCGAATTTGCCCCGAGCGATCTCGTTGAGATCCAGATCGGCGGTAAGGATGCCTTCGCGCCCGCGCAGAGGACCGGCGAGTATTTCACCCAGAGGCGATACGATCACGCTGCCGCCATTGATCAAAACCGTATCCGGGGCTTCGCCTTGAATGGGATGATATGCCTCGGGACAATCGGAACGCACCAGGTACTGACACGCACTGAGAACGAAACAGCGGCCCTCGAGAGCGACATGTTGCATGCTTGCCCGCCATGTCTCGCGGTCATCCACGGTGGGTGCGCACCATAGATTGACTCCCTTCGCGTACATAGCGCTTCGAAACAACGGCATATAATTTTCCCAGCAAATCGCCATGCCTACCGTTCCGAACTCCGTGGAGACGGCCGGCATCGTCGACCCATCGCCGAAGCCCCATACCAGCCGCTCCATTGCGGTCGGCATTAATTTTCGATGCTTGCCTTTCAGTTCGCCGTCGGAGCCGAAGAACAGAGCCGTGCAATACAGAGTGCCGCCCTCGCGCTCAATGACGCCGACGACTACATTGATTGCCTGCGCTACGGCGATTTCGCCAATAGTCGAGGTCTGTGGGCCAGGAACCGCGATCGCGGCATCCCAATAGCGCCGGAAATCATCGCGTCCCTGCGGTGAGCGCGAGCCGACGCGTGCGCCGAAATCGATACCCTTGGGATAGCCGCCGAGAAAGGCTTCGGGGAACACCACCAGTGTTGCACCCGTGGCCTGCGCCTCCGCGCAATAGGTTCTGAGTTTTTCAATTGTCCGGGGCGTGTCGAAGACGTAGGAACCGGCTTGAACGACCGCGGCTCTAATTTTCTCCATGTGGACCAATGTTAGTCGCGCGCGTTCGCCGCCAGCAAAACACCTTCTTCCGCTGGAACCTGTTCGGCGTCGACGACCATCTGAGCGACTCGCTCGCGATGGTACGCCGCGTCTCCAAATGCAATTTCGGAGGCCTTCGCGCGCCGGTAGTAGAGGTGCGCGTCGTTCTCCCAGGTGAAGCCCATGCCGCCGTGGACTTGGATCGCGCGGTTGCCCACTTCGCGATACGCGTCGCTGGCGTATGCCTTTGCCACCGCCACTGAAAGGTGCGCTTCCGGAATACCTTCGTGCAAAGCCCAGGCCGCATAGTAAGCCGCGGATCGCGAGCTCTCGGTGTACAACAGCATGTCGGCGCATTGATGCTGCACCGCCTGAAACTGCCCGATCGGCCGGCCAAACTGCTTTCTCGTCTTGGCGTATTCCACTGTGATTTCGAGCAGCCGCTGCATGCCGCCGGTCATCTCCGCCACCAGTCCCACGGTAGCGATGTCGCGTGCGCGCTTGAGTGCGGACTGCGCACGCTTGCCGCTCGCCAGCAAATTCTCGCGCGCTATCGCGACGCCCCGGAAGGACACCTCGTAGAGCTTTCGCGTCGCGTCCATCGTGGGCAAATAGGTGATGTGAAGCCCCGGCGTTTTGGACGGCACCACAAACAATGCGAGTTCACTCCCAAGCCGCGCCACGCAGATAATAAAATCGGCCACCGCGGCATCCGGCACGAACAGCTTCAATCCATCCAACGTGTAGCCGGTCTTGCCGGCGGATGCATTTAAGCGGACGGCGTCCGGATCCCACGAGGCCGATTCTTCCAGAAAAGCGACTGTGGCCTTCGCCTCGCCCCGGCAAATCGGCGCGAGATACTTTTCCTTCTGGACCTCATCACCCGCCGCATCCAAGACCGTGCCGGCCATCAACACCGTGCTGAAGTAAGGGCCAGGCAGCAGCGCGCGGCCCATCTCTTCCAAGGCTGCCACCATCTCCACCATGCCCATGCCAAATCCACCGTGCTCTTCAGGAAAGAGGATGCCGGTCCAGCCCTGGCCGGCCATCTTAGTCCACAAAGCCGCGTCGAAGGCAGTCTCGGTGTCCATCATTTTCCGCACCTCGGCGGGCGGGCATTCCGCCGCGAGAAATTTGCGAACCGTATTCTTCAGCGTCTGTTGAGTTTCCGTTAGTCCAAATAGCATAAAATCCGATCCTCAATAACTCTTCGGCAGGCCCAAAACAAAGTGGCCGACTATGTTTCGTTGAATTTCCGACGTTCCCGCTTCGATAGTGTTGCCGCGGGCGCGCAGGAATGAGTACGCCCACATGCCGTCGTCAATGGCGTGGCTGGCGCCTTTGGTCACTTGCACGTATGGGCCTAGCAGCTCCGCCGCCACCTGTTGGAAGCGCTGGTTTAGCTCGGTCCAGAAAATCTTTTGGATGGATCCCTCCGGTCCTGGGACGCCGTTTTGATTGATGCGTGAAATGGAGCGCATCTGGTTCAGGCGCATAATTTCGATTTCCACGTAGCTCTGCGCGAGCTTTTGGCGCATCACCGGATCTTCGGCGGCCGGACGACCATTGCGATTCATGGTGTGGGAAAGTTGCACCAGCCGATCGAACTGGCGCTTGAAGGTAATCTGCATTCCGGCGCCCAGCGTGGCGCGCTCGTGCATCAGCGTTCCCAGCGCCACGTTCCAGCCATCGCCAACTTTGCCGAGCACGTTTTCAGCGGGTACGCGAACATCGCGGAAGAAGAGCTCGCAGAATTCGCTTTCCCCGGTCATCTGGCGAAGCGGACGAACCTCCACGCCGGGGCTCTTCATATCCACCAAGATGTAAGTGAGTCCCTTGTGCTTGGTTGATTCCGGATCTGAACGCGTGAGCAGAGCGCACCAATCGGCTGCCCAACCGTAACTGGTCCAAACCTTTTGGCCGTTGATAACGTAATGATCGCCGTCGAGCTTCGCTTCCGTGCGGACATTCGCCAGATCGGAGCCGGCATTGGGTTCGGAAAATCCCTGGCACCAGATCTCGTCGGCGCTCAAAATATTCGCGAGAAAACGCCTCTTTTGGGCATCGGTCCCAAACGCGATGACGGTCGGGCCGATCAACATCAAGCCCAGAATATTGGCGAGCGGCGGCGCTCCGGCGCGGGCCATCTCTTCGGTGAAGATTACTTGCTCCATCAACGATGCGCCGCGGCCGCCGTATTCTTTCGGCCACGCAATACCGGCCCATCCAGCTTCGAATACTTTCTTCTGCCAGGCCCGAAGAAACTCGAACCGCGCGTGCATTTCATCTTCCGTGCGATGCGTTTCCCAGTCGGCTGGAACGTTGGCCTTCAGCCACGCGCGAACTTCGTCGCGAAAGCTGAGTTCTGCCGGAGTAAGGTTGAGATCCATGGTTCCACCAGGATATCAATTGAGCGCGAACGGCGGCTGGCTAATATATAGAGATGGTTTCGATCGACGGCTCGCACCTTTCTTTCGTGGACGTGTACCAGGTATCGAAAGAGGATGAGCCGGTCGAGATTACGCCCGCGGCTATAACGGCCATGCAACGTTCGCGCGCGATTGTTGAGCGGCTGGCGGCCGGCGATGCGCCTGTTTATGCCGTGAATACCGGGGTAGGATTGCTGGCGGACGTTCGGGTGCCGCCTGAAGAATTGGAGCAGCTACAGCGTAACGTCGTTCGCTCGCATGCTTGCGGAGTGGGGCAGCCGCTGGCGCGTGAAGAAGTTCGCGCCATGATGCTTATCCGCGCCAATGTGCTGGCGAAAGGATTTTCTGGGATTCGTCCACTGGTCGCGCAATGTTTGTGCGATTTGCTGAACCATGGCGTTACGCCCATAGTTCCATCTCAAGGCAGTGTCGGCGCAAGCGGCGACCTGGCTCCGTTGGCGCACATCGCGCTGGTCCTGATCGGCGAAGGCGAAGCTCAATTCCAGGACGCTCGACGCGCGGGCGCGGAAGCGTTGCGGCGGGCGGGAATTGAGCCCATCGTGCTGGCGTCGAAGGAAGGCATCTCGCTGGTCAACGGCACACAAGCCATGCTCGCCTCCGGGGGCCTGCAGCTTTTGATTGCGGAAATCCTGGCCGACGCCGCCGACCTGGTGTGCGCCATGACCCTCGACGGTCTGCGCGGCACTCCGAGAGCCTTCGACCCTCGTCTGCAGCAGACGCGTCCATATCCCGGACAGATTCAGAGTGCCGCGAATCTGACGAAATATTTAGAGGGCAGCCAAATTCGCGAATCGCATATAACTTGCCGGCGGGTTCAAGATGCTTACTCGCTACGCTGCGCTCCGCAGGTGCATGGAGCCGTTCGCGACTCGCTTGCGGAAGCTCGCCGCACGTTCGAAATCGAATTGAATTCGGTTACCGACAATCCGCTGGTAATTGACGAGGAGATTATCTCCGGCGGCAACTTTCATGGTGAGCCGCTGGCGCTCCAGTTGGATGCCATGGCGGTTGCGCTCACGGTGCTTGCGGGCATTTCAGAGCGGCGCATCGACCGTTTAGTGAATCCGGCGCTCAACGAGGAGCTGCCGCCATTTCTCACCAACCACCCGGGCCTGGAATCCGGCTTCATGATGCTGCAGGTCACAGCGGCGGGGTTGGTCGCCGAAAATCAAGTACTGGCACATCCGGCCTCGACCTGTTCCATCACCACCAGCGGCAACAAAGAGGATTTCGTCAGCATGGGGATGACGTCCGCCATAAAGCTGAAGCAGGTAGTCCGCAACACACGCAACGTTCTCGCCATCGAGATGCTTACCGCGGCGCGCGCGCTGGATTGCTTGCGTCCATTGGCTTCGAGCCCGATGATCGAAAAAACTCGAATGGCGCTGCAGGCGGTGAGTGCTCCCTGGACCGGCGATCGTCCGTTGTCGGCGGATATCGAAAGCGTCGGCGAGTGGATCGCATCAGGAGCGTTGCGCCGGTTGCATGCATGAAATCCCGCGGCACTTGCCCGAGGGCGCCCGCGTCCTGGATGTGGGAAGCCGCGGCGGAAGCTTCCGCGCCGCGCAATATCCGCTTCGAACTACCCGGCTGGATTTGGATCCGCATCCCCGAATCACCGCGGTTGATTTCGTTCAGGCGGACGCGGCACGGTTACCGTTCGGGTCGCATGTCCTCGACGCTGTCGTCGCGAACCATAGTCTGGAGCATTTTGAAAGCGTAAACGAAACGCTCAAAGAATTGGGCCGCGTAATCAAGGCGGACGGCTCCTTGTACATCGCCGTACCCGATGCAAGTACGTTTGCGGACCGCCTGTATCGCTGGCTCGCGAGCGGTGGCGGCCACGTGAATGCCTTCCGGTCTCACGACGATCTGGTCGCTCGGATCGAGCGGCACACTGGCCTTGGATTTCGAGCGGGGCGCGTACCGTTAACGTCGCCGGCAATGCTGAATCGCAGGAATCGTACTGCGCCTGCCCCGCGCAAATTGGCGCTGCTGGGCAGCGGAAGCGAAAGCGTTTTGCGATCGTGGAGCATCATTTGCCGGCTCGCGGACCGTTGGCTGGGCGCTGTATTTCGGCGCGTTGGAAGACGAAGTGGACGCCAGACCTTGGTCGAATGTATGTGTACGATGCGGCGCAGGCTGTTCATCCGACTGGCTGCGCGCTTCAAACAAAGTCACGCGCAAATGGTTACTGAAATCGTACACATGCCAAGCGTGCGGAGCTTGGAATTTCTTCACGCGCGATGATGCGTATGTGCAGCTTACTTAGCAGCGCTAGCCGTAGCGTCTGTCGGCGTTGCCGTCTTCTCCGAGGCTTTGAGATACTTCGCGTACCAGGCTAGATACCTCTCGATCCGATCTTTCTGATAACTCGGCCGCGTGATGCCGTGAAACTGGCCCGGATAAACGACCAATTCCGTTGGCACACCCAGGCTGGCCAGCGCCTGATACATCTGCTCGCCGCCCACCAGCGGGACGTTGAAATCCTTTTCTCCGCCCAGGAACAGCGTCGGCGTTGTAATTTGATCCGCGTGCAAGAATGCGTACGAAATTTTCGCCCACGGCTCCAGCCCAACCTTCCACGGCGGCCCGATTTCTTCGTTGTACTGCATGATGTATTGATCCACGCCGTAGAGCGCGATCGGAAACGCAGTGCCCGCGCCGCTGGTGGCGGCCTTGAAACGATGGTCTTTGGCGATGATGGCATCGGTAAGGATTCCACCGTAGCTCCAGCCGCCAACGCCCAACCGTTCCGGATCGGCCAGCCCGATGGTCACGACATGATCCATGGCCGCCTGCAAATCGACGACCTCTTTATTGCCCCAATCGGCCGCGATCGTGCGCTGATACTTTTCACCTCGACCCGAACTTCCGCGATAATTCACCGCCACCACCACGTATCCGTTGGCCGCGAAAAGCTGGCGCTCAAAATTGAACGAGTGGGCGTCCTGTCCGTTTGGACCACCATGTATGCGCAGCAGCGTAGGATATTTGCGGCCCGCCTCGTAGTCCGCCGGCTTGGTGATCAGGCCGTGTACTTCGGTGCCATCCTTCGCTTTACAACTGAATTCCTCTGTCGCGCCAAATTTGAACTCCGCCATCAACGCGTCATTGTGATGTGTCAGCGTCCGCAGCGCCCCGTTCTCAAGAGCGTGAATTTCCGAATGCGTCGTGTCGGTGGATGCCAACGCCGCCATCCGTCCGTCCTTTCCCTGCGCCAATGTTGAAATCACTCGCGATCCCTGCACCAGACGCTCCACCCCGCCATCATTGACTGAAATTCCCGCGGGATACTCGGAACGATCGTCCGTTACCAGAAACAAAATTGAAGAGCCATCGGGAGTGAATCGAGGCGCGGAGACGGAGCGATCCAGCTTCGACGCCAGAAGCTTCGGCTCGCCTCCTGCAACGGCGACTACCGCGAGCCGGCTCATGTTGTAGGCGCCCAACTTTGCGCCCGAACTCTGTAGATAAACCAGCCGCGTGCCATCCGGACTCCACTCCGGCTGCGCGCGCGATGCCGATGAATGTATACCGTCGTAGTGCGTCACCTGGCGAGGCGCGGCGCCGGCGCGAGCATCCATCACGTAGACGTTCCAGGTGTTGTAGCGCTCCGAATCCTTGCCTTCTTTACCGAGGAACGCGATCGAATTCCCATCATGCGACCACGATGGCGAAGCTACATCCAGAGTCTCCGCCGTCAGCGGCTCGGCTTTTTTGGAGGCGATATCGAACAGGTAAAGCCGCGGCGTCTTCTGGATCAAGTACCCGACGACGTCCTGTTTAAACTTGTACCGGTTGACGACGATCGGCTTCGGCGCCTTCGCGTTATTGCCGGCCACGGCGGGTTTCTCGTCGTCGGTATCGCCGGCATCGCGCTCCGACATCACCAGTAAGAGGCGCTTCGAATCTGGCGACCACTCGTACGACGACAGCCGTCCCTTGAACTCGGTGAACTGCTGCGCTTCGCCCCCGGTCCGATCCATCATCCAGATCTGCGTACCCTTGGCCTTCCCCGGGCGGCCCGAGAGAAATGACAGGAACCGGCCATCGGGGCTAAAGCGCGGAGCAGTCTCGCTCTCCGGACTCGACGTGATCCGCAACTGTCGTGCGCCATCCCAACTCGCCATCCAGACGTCGCTATCGCTCTTGTCGGCGGTGGTATCCACCGACCCCACCGTGTACGCCACCCACTTCCCATCCGGCGAGATTTGAACGTCGCGCACGTCATGGAAACGATGCATGTCGTCGACCTTGAGAAGCCGTTGGCCGGCGGGCTGCGCGATAAGAAGAGATGCTGCCGAGAAGGCGACGGCAAGACGGAATGCCGAAGTGTTGATCATGGCATACGAGTTTAGCAAAGGCAGCGCAGGGATATTCTGTTCGTGCGCACTGAACCGCGACCGTCAGGGAGCGCGCCCCAATAGCGGCCGGGAACACTGATGCCGTCGCTTCCTTACGGTCGTGGTTCCATGTACCCCAATGCTATACGCTTGGCTTTTGTGTCCGGGGCAGAACGCCGGACGCCTGAAGCATTAGGCTGCGTTACGCGCCTCAAAGTGTAGACGCTTGCCGAGCGCACCAAATGCCGATTCGATCTGGTCCAGACGAGACTGGTGCCGGAGAGAAAACAGACGTTCGATGTGTGTCTTGGGTATCCCGATGCGGCGTGCGAATTCCGCCTTCTTCAGGCCCGACTCCAGAAATGCAGTGTAGAGATCGACTTTGACAGCTTGAAGAGCCGGCAGCACGACGGGATGGAACTTCGAGCCGCGGTGGCGCCTGGACGGGGGTAACGGCTTGGATTCCCGCATGTAGTCCACGACGGTCAGCATCAGAAGATCTCGCGCCAACTCCATGGTCTCCTCCTTGGTTTCACCTTGCGTCACGCCGTAGCCGAAATCCGGGAAGGTCACCACATAGCCGCCAGCCTTCCGGTCGGGTTCGAATAATGCCAGATAGGGCTCCATTTCAGTCCTCACATCTTCAAATCGAGATCTTTCAAAATGCTCTGCAATGTCCCAGTCTTGATTTCCTTCGCCGGATGACGGGGCATACGCGATATTTTCGAGCCGAGAACGATCCGCGTGTGGCCAGATTCCTCTATGAAGGCGCAACCCTGTTTCCTCAGCAACCGTCTGAGCTCGCTCGCCATCAACATTCTTATGGTAACCACTTGTGGTTACTCCGTCAATTCTAAGCGTCCTGGGAATAGCGGTCCGCACGGAACCGCGACCGGAAGGGAGTGCCCATGGGCCTGCGGCCCACCAAAAGTGATGAAGACGCGGCGGGCCGCTTCCGTGGAATCAATAATCTGGACCGCGTCTTCAACGGAGCGCGTCTTATGACCGGCCTGCAACACGCTTCCTTACGGTCGCGGTTTAGGTACCCTTACGCTATACGTGAAAATCAAGATTCTTATTCCCGCTATTGCTCTCATTGCGTGCGCCTGTACACCATCGCAGCGGCCCGTCATCGACTATGGCTACGAAGTCGTCCACACCTATCCACACGATCCGGCCGCTTTCACTGAGGGCCTGTTCTATCTGGACGGATTTCTCTATGAAAGCACCGGTTACGAAGGGCAATCGTCCGTCCGCAAAGTGCGGCTCGAGACCGGTGAGATTTTACAGAAACACGACCTTCCCGCACAGTACTTCGGTGAAGGAATCGTCAATTGGAAGCAGCGGCTGATTCAGCTTACGTACAAGACGCAAGCGGGATTTGTTTACGATCTCGCCAGTTTTGGAGTCGAGCGCCAGTTTGAATACCCCGGCGAAGGTTGGGCGATGACGCAGGATGGCAAACGCATTCTCATGAGCGATGGCACGCCCGAAATCCGCTTCTGGGACCCGGAAACGCTGAAAGAGTTGCGCCGCATTACTGTGACGGAGGAGAGCTATCCGGTCAAAAATATCAATGAACTGGAATGGATCAAAGGCGAGATTTACGCCAACGTCTGGACTACCGATCGAATCATCCGCATCGATCCGGAATCAGGCAAGGTCGTCGGCCGGATCGATCTCTCGGGAATTCTGAGCCCGGCGGATCGCGATGGCCAGACCGATGTGCTGAACGGGATCGCCTATGACGCCAAGCTCGACCGGATCTTCGTCACCGGCAAGAGATGGCCCAAGTTGTTTGAAATTCGGCTGGTGAAGAAACCCGCAGCACAATAATTTCCAAAAACTGCATTCCCTGACCGTGGCCGTGCGTATCTAGCATGTGAAGGGGTGACCATGAACAAAGCAATCATAATGTGCGCGGCTGTCCTGATGCCGCTCGGCGCGCAGGAGATCAAACTGCCGGCCAATCTGGAGAAGTTGGCTGCCAAAGCCGAGGAATCCGTGGACGTGACCCTCAGCGGCTCAATGCTGCGGCTGGCCGCCAGGTTCATTTCCGACAAGGACGCCGACGCGGCCAACGTGAGAAAGTTGATCGCGGGCCTGGATGGCATTTACGTGCGAAGTTTCACGTTCGCCAGGGACGGCGAATACAACATGGCGGACGTGGATGCGCTTCGCGCGCAAGTGCAAGCGCCGGCCTGGTCGCGCGTTGTAGGCGTGACTTCAAAGCGCACCGGTGACGACGTCGACGTCTATTTTAAGATTGGCGCGGGTGACAAGCTGGGAGGCATCGTAATTATCGCGGCCGAACCGCGAGAGCTGACAATCGTGAACATTGCCGGGACCATCGATCCCGACCAGCTAGTCGATTTGGGTGGGGAGTTCCACATTCCCAAACTTCAAGTGAACGCGAGATTCCATGGTCGAAAGGGTTCAAGATGACGACACGATTCCTGGCCGTCCTTCTCGCGGTATCTGGCGTCGCGTTCGCGAGTGATTGGGAATTCGATCGCATCGTGAAGGCGATCGAGTCTCAGTACGGAGCGAAACGCACGCACATTCCGTTCATGGGTCTGGCGAATTTCGCCCTCACAGTTGCACATCCGGCAGGCGCCAGCGGTTTCAAGTTGGCGGTTTTTGAAGACCTGAAATCTTCGCGCGAAGATCAAATCGAACTCGACCGGTTTATGAATAGCATCCCCGCCGGCGGCCTGCAGCAGCTCATCCGCGTGCATTCCCGGCGTAGTGGAGAATCGACTTACATTTTCATGGGAGATGCGGGGAAGTCCACGAAGTTGTTGATCGCGACTTTCGAGCGCAATGAAGCGACCGTGGTCGAAGTGAAGGTGAACATGGACACACTGCTAAGGATGATGAATCAACCGGAGCATGCGGGAAAATCATTCAATCGGAAAGATGAGTGGTAGGCACGAAGATCCACACTGGCAAGAATGCCTGTGTTACAGCCAAAAAGCGGCGGAAGCTCCTACCCATTCCATATCGGGGTTTTGATCTACGCCCATCATTGTTCCGCGGCCCATCCGCACGATTAGCATCACAGCCTCTGGTGCCTCTTGCCAGATATACATCACCCGGATCTCCGCTTTCGCCGGACCGTGCGGCGTCGCGATCACCGGTTTGAAATCGATTCTCTCTTGCAAGATGAATTGCGCGGGATCGGCGGCAGCGACCTGGTCCCTGCTGGGTCCGATTACCACACCTAGCCCGGCGAACGAGTACAGCGGTTTCAGGACGTAGTTTTCCAAATCTCGTGGGACTTCACTGAGTTGGTTTAAGAACCAGGTTTTCGGAACACTAGGGTGATTGAGGTACGGGATCGAGAACTTGCTGATCCGGAAATACCAGTTCGGATGGCCTGCCCACTCGACATCCAATTCGTCGCGGAAGTCGAAAGGCGGATGAACGTTCTTGCGCTGCAGCTCGTCGACGATCACGCGGTTGTAAATTCGGTGAATCGGAATATCGCCGTGATACAGACGGTTGCCCTGCTTCCGAATGTCGGTGAGCGAAAGGGTTTTCACGCCGCAGTATTTCTCCGTCAGCAGAAAATCGGGCAGGGTCTTTTGATGCCAAGGATCGATTTCCATCAGAATCACGTTTTCCGGATCGCAGTCGCCCACAATCGCTTTGCGCAGAACGGTCCAGTAGTCGCCACCCGCGGGAAAGTAGCGGAGCGCCGGGTCCAGGCCGTACGCCTCGCGGTACGCTTCGGCGACAATCGGCTGGTAGGCGTAGAGAGATGGGAAGCCTTGGATCTCCACTAGTTTGGGCTCGAGATTGCCATCCAAACCAAAGTCGGCTTGCACGAAGAGCGGATGCGGAGGCTCGTTGGGGACCCTATATTCAGGCGGAATGCTTGCATCGGATATTCTGAGGTAGTCGCGGCTGGAGAGGAGTTGCCCCAGAAGCTCCTTCCCATAGCGAATCATTTTCTCGATCGTCGCCGCGGAAAAAAAGCACGGCGTCTCGCATTTACGAAAATGGATTTCCGTGCCGCAACGGGCGGTCAGATTGGATAAGAAACGATCGTATTTTGCGGGGCTGAAAGACTGGTTGAAGCGATTTCTAAGCTCTGGAATCATGCATCAGATCAGGAATTTGCCGGATGACATGATTTGACGGTCATCGGCCCAGATGTCGAAATCGCGGCCCACTACGTCGATGTGCGTGCCCGACCACCAGTCCGCGCCGGTGTGCGCGCCATAGGGATTGCCGAACGCCATGTGGACGCCGGGCAGTTTTTCATCCTGCAGAATATTGCCGATCACGCCACTCAGTCCAATATTCGTGCCGATGGCGAATTCGCCCACGCGATCGCTATTCTCGTCGGTGTGCGTATATTTCCAGAATTCTTCCTGGAGCTCCTGGTTCGACGAATGCGCTTCCACAACACGGCTTTGCTCTACGCGAATGGTGAGCGGATTCCCGCGCAGATCGCCGTATTTCGCGCAAAGATAGTCGCCCACCACGCCATCGATCACGAAGGCGCCATTCACTTCGCCCGGAGTGGTGAAGACTTCCCCGCCCGGTAGATTGCCCCATTTGTTGACGCTGATGATGCCGCTGGTTTTTATCCACTTGTAATTGCTGTTGAGAGTGGCGGTGACGTCGGTGCCGGCCGCGGTCTTGGCGCGAACGGTGTGAGCCGCGCTTGCAATCTCCCACACTTTCTTGCTCAGCTCGTCGACCTTAATGAAATCGGCGCGCATGCCTTCCAGCATGATTCGCTTTTCGATATTCACCATGTGAGCATGCCGCATCTTCCGCCGGTTTACGACGTCAGTCATCTGCATGCGCGTACGCAGCTCGTTCATTTGCGCCCGCACCGCATAGATGCTTACATCGCTCGACTCCATATCGTCCAGGATCGGCTGCGGCATGTCGGCCATGGGCCGCTTGGCAATTTCTTCCAGCACGAAGACGCGATACGGCGCGCCCAAAACGTCAAGTTCATGCACGATGCTGGCTGCGATTTCGCTGCATGCCTGATCGGTGATGACCGTAACCTTTTCGGACGGCTGAATGCGGAGACAGACGGTCACCGCGTTGCGTGCGCCCGGCGTCAATTCCGGATCGAATGCCATGGCGCTCAATTTTCCATTCTTCATCTGGCTGTAGCTACTCCTGCTGGGTCACTTGCGACGATGCCCACTTCGGTCTCGGCGATCATGTAATCCACTACCTTCTTAAGATCACCGGTTTCGCGGAAGACACGCAACTGACGGTCGGCGCCGGTGCCCATTTCCAGGATCTTGTGGATGTAGTTGATCTCTTGACGGGAACCCAACTCGTCTACAACGTCGTCCACGAAGTGCAAATACTCGTAAATCAGCTCTCGCACCGGCACTTCGATTTTCTTTCCGAAATCGATCAGCTTCCCGTCCAGCCCGTAGCGCAGCGCGCGCCATTTGTTCTCCATGATCAAGAGGCGGCGGTACAACCGGAATCCTTGATTGGCGGCGTACAATTTGTAGAGTTTCGCCACGGTTGCCTGTATGAGCGCGGCGATGGCGAGCGTTTCATCGGCGCGCATCGGGATATCGCAGCAGCGGAATTCAAGCGTGTCGAAATGCGGATGAGGCCGGATGTCCCACCAGATTTTCTTGGCATTGTCGATGCAGTTGGTCTGCACCAGCAGGTTAACGAAACTCTCGTACTCGCCCCAGCTCGGAAAATAATCCGGGATGTTGGTCCGCGGAAATTTGTCGAACACTTTGCAGCGATACGATTTCAGGCCCGTATCCATGCCCAGCCAGAAGGGCGAGTTGGTGGAAAGCGCCAAAATGTGCGGTACGAAGTAGCGCGCCGCGTTCATCAGATGGATCGCTGTTTCGCGATCCTCCACGCCCACGTGGACGTGCAGCCCAAAGATGAGATTCGCCCGCGCAACAATCTTCATGTCTTCGACGATATCGAGATAACGCTGGTCGGGATAGATTTCCTGATTTCGCCAATCCGCGAACGGGTGCGTGCCGCCAGCCGCCAGGCGCAATCCGCCAGCTTTAGCGAGGGCGATCATGTCGCGCCTCAGTCCCACCACTTCGGTGCGAGCCTGCTGCATATTGGTGCAGACGGCTGTTCCGACCTCGATAACGGACTGATGCATCTCCGGCTTTACCGCTTCTTTCAGCAGGGCTTTGCCTTTGGCGATGAACTCGACGTCGATGTGCGAGCGGAGATCCCGCGTTTCCGGATCGATGGTCTGATATTCTTCTTCGATCCCGATGGTGAAACTCGGTTTCATTAGTTCACCCGGCAGCGCCGGTTCGCTTGCCTTCTGGGTTCAAGAAATTCGCCCAGCGCATCTCGTGCATGGCCGGCGGACCTTCCTGCGCCTGTTCGATTGCCAGCTCGGCCACGGCATCCACGATCCATTCGAAGTTTTCCGGCCCAACGGAGTTGAGATCGGCATCCGGGGCGGGATTCAGAAAATCGATAGCGTACGGAATACCATCCTGCACGGCGAATTCAACCGTGTTCAGGTCGTATCCAAGCGCGTGGCAAAGGGTCAGAGCGTCGCGCATCACCCGCTGATACAAAGCGGGCGGTGCAGCTTCGGGATTGCTGACATATCGATGTTCGTGCGGCTGCCGCGGATCGTAGTGCATTATGTGGACGCGCTTTTGGCCGACCACATAGCAGCGGAAATATAGATCGAAGTCAATGGCCTGCTGCAAGGTCATGCAAAGATCGCCCGTTTGATCGTAGGCCGCGAATAATTCTTGCGGCGAATCCACTTTGTAGACATTCTTCCAACCGCCGCCGCTGTAGGGCTTGAGAAACGCGGGAAAGCCGATGTAGTCGAAGATTTCTTTCCAGTTGAGCGGGTACATCAGATTGCGCATGGACTGATCCGTAGTACCCGGCGGATGCTGTTTGTGCGGAAGAATCACAGTGCGCGGCACCGCCACACCAATCCTCGAAGCCAACGCGTAGTTGAAAAACTTGTCGTCCGCGCCCCACCAAAAGGGATTATTGATGACCCGTGTGCCATTCAGCGCGGCGTTCTTGAGATAAGCCCGGAAGAAAGGGATATCGTGCGAGATGCGATCGACGATGACGTCATAGCCGGAGGGCTCGGCCATTTTGACGCCGCCGATTTGGATGTGTTCCGCGCGGACGTCGTCGATGTCCCGAGACTTGATCCGGTCCACGAGCGCCGCAGGGAAAGTGTTCTCCATGCCGTAGATGATCCCGATCTTTTTCATGCCTATATAAGCCTAGCAAGTAGGACAGGCCTCCTGGCCTGTCTTTTCTGAGGTCAACACTTGCTTGGAGCTACCAAGACAGGCCAGGAGGCCTGTCCTACTAGAAAAACTTGACCGTCATCTGCTGCCACCAAGGCCAATCATGCCCCGCTCCCTCGCCCCAAACGTCGAGCAAGTGGGGAATGGATTTCGCCGCCATAATCGAGGACAGCCGACGGTTTTCTTCCAGACAAATATCCGTCTCGCCGGTTGCCAGCACCAGCCGTTGGCGGCGATAACGATCCAGATACCAGCCGTCGTTTAAGTTCGGCAGAAAATCCGGCGGGCAGTTGAAGTAGCAGTTGTCATCGTAATATCCGTCCAGAAACTGGTGGATGTCGAAGGCGCCGCCCATGCTCACCGCGCCCGTCGCCAGGTCCGGATGGCGCAGGGCGAAGTTCACGGAGTGGTACCCGCCGAAGCTGCAGCCCGTGGCTACAAGCTGATCGGATTGATTCTTCCTGCGGACGAATGGCACGGCCTCCTCCACCAGATAGCGGTCGTACGAAGCATGCCGGCTGGCGCGAACGCGCGGGGCGACGCCCTTGTTATACCAGCTCTCCGAGTCGACACTATCCAGGCAAAAGGCCTGGAAATCGCCCTTCTCATACTTGTGCGCGATCACATCGATCATTCCCCGGCTCTCGTAATCGAAGAAGCGGCCCATCGATGTAGGGAAAACCAGCAGTGGGACGCCGGAGTGTCCGAACACCAGCAGTTCCATATCGCGCCCGAGAATAGGGCTGTGCCATTTGTGATATTCGCGGTTCATTTAAATTTGACGTGGGGGCAGGAACAATTAGAGTTTGAGCAGGGCGCGCAGACGTTTGGTTTGCACCCGGCTTACCGGAATCTCAGTTTGTTTTTTGTCATCCATCCGGAGTTGGAAGCTGGACTTGAACCACGGAATCACTTCCCGGATCCTATGAATGTTTACCAGGAAGGACCGGTGCACGCGCCAAAAAGTGTTCGGGTCAAGATTGGATTGCAGCTCCTCAATGGTGCGGTAATTTGATTCGCCTTCGACATTCCCGGCCACCACGGTGATCAGGCCGTCCTCGATGGTGGCGTAGATCATGTCCTGAGCATCCACGATAAAATTTCGATTGCTGTTTTTCACCAGCAGCTTCGTCCGCTGTCCGGCGGCCTTAGGCGGCGCTGTTTCCGGCAGAGCTGTCTTCCCTTTTTCCGATACCGCTTTACGCGCGCGTTCGATAGTGAGCGCCAGCCGCTCCTTCTCGATGGGCTTCAAGAGGTAGTCCAGCGCCTCCAAACGAAAGGCCTCCAAGGCGTACTGATCGTAAGCGGTGGCCAGAATGAAGTGCGGCAGCGGAATGTTTTTCTCGCGCAGTTTTTGAATGACGCCCAACCCGTCCAGACCCGGCATATGGACATCCAGGAAAACTACGTCGGGCTCCAGTTGCTCAATTAATTTGAAAGCTTCCAGCCCGTTTCGCGCAATTCCCAGTACCTCTATATCGGCGAATTCCTTGAGCAAATAGGAGAGCTCTTCGCGCGCGAGTTGCTCGTCGTCAACCAGAAGCGCGGAGATAGTCGCGCGAGCTACCATGAAATGTTAGTATAGCGTAGGAGAGGCGTCAGCGATCCCTTTCGAGGGTACATCCAGCACCCTCGCGCCACCCAAGGAGATTCGGAGTTGCCCACTAAGGAAACTACTAGGATTGCGCCCGCCGATGGAAAGCTGGGGATACTGATTCCCGGCATCGGCGCCGTCAGCACCACCTTCATGGCCGGCGTGGAAGCGGTCAAGCGCGGCCTGGGTGAACCCATTGGTTCCTTGACGCAGTTAGGCACGGTCCGGCTCGGCAAGCGCACCGACGCGCGAACACCTCGCATTCAGGATTTTGTGCCGCTGGCCAAGCTGGGCGATCTGGTTTTCGGCGGTTGGGACATCTTCGAAGACAGCGCTTATGAAGCGGCGGTGCACGCCAAGGTGCTGGAGCCAACGCTTCTGGAGAAGCTGAAAGATCCACTGCACGCCATCAAGCCGATGAAGGCCGTGTTCGATCCGGAATATATCAAGCGCATTACCGGGCCGAACGTGAAAGACCGCGGATCGAAGATGGACAAGGCGGAGATGTTGATGGAAGACATCCGCCAGTTCCAGGAGTCAACCGGCGCATCGCGGCTGGTGATGATCTGGTGCGGTTCCACCGAAGTTTTTCACACATCCGGAGCCGTTCATCAAACGCTGAAAGACTTTGAATGCGGCTTGCAGAAAAACGATCCGGATATCGCTCCCAGCCAGATTTACGCGTACGCGGCGTTGAAGAGCGGCGTGCCCTACGCCAACGGCGCGCCCAATCTCACTACCGATACACCGGCGCTGCTGGACCTCGCGCGCGAGCGTCAAATTCCGGTCTGCGGCAAAGATTTTAAGACCGGGCAAACTTACATGAAGACCCTGCTGGCGCCGGGCTTCAAGGCGCGGATGCTTGGAATTTCCGGTTGGTTTTCCACCAATATTCTGGGAAATCGCGATGGCGAGGTGCTGGAGGATCCCGGATCTTTCAAATCGAAGGAAGAGACCAAGCTATCCGTGCTGCAACAGATTTTGCAGCCGGAGCTTTATCCGCTGCTTTATAAGGATCTTTATCACGCGGTCCGCATCAATTACTATCCGCCGCGCGGCGATTCCAAGGAAGGCTGGGACAACATAGACATTTTTGGATGGCTGGGTTATCCGATGCAGATCAAGATCGACTTCTTGTGCCGGGATTCGATTCTCGCTGCGCCGCTGGTGCTGGACCTGGTTCTGTTCATGGACCTTGCGCAGCGCTCCGGAATGAAAGGCATTCAGGAGTGGCTTTCGTTCTACTTCAAGGCTCCCATGACAGCGCCCGGCCTGTATCCCGAACACGATATTTTTATTCAGTTGATGAAGCTGAAGAACACGCTGCGTTGGATGCGCGGAGAGGACCTGATTACACACCTTGGGCTCGAGTACTACGACTAACGGATCGAAACGCCAGGAGCCGGCCAAACGGAAAGTTCTGGTTATCGGGGGAACGCTGTTTATCGGACGCGCCCTGGTGAAGGAATTGCTCAAGGCCGGGCACGAAGTTTCGATTCTGCATCGAAAAACGCGGCACGATCTCGGCAAGAAAGTTGGCAGCATCACCGCCGACCGAAACGATCCGGAATCGCTGAAGCGCGCGCTGGCGGGCAAGTCCTTCGATGTCGTCTACGACAACGTCTACGATTGGGAGCGTGGCACCACCGCGGCGCAGGTGGAAGCGACGGCGCGCGCGGCCGGCAATAATCTGCACCGTTATGTGTTCATGTCGAGCGTCGCTGCCTATGGCGATGGCTTGAACCATCACGAGGGCGATGCGCTGGCGCCGGACGATCATCCCGATGCCTATGTCCGCAACAAGGCCATGAGCGAGCGGACCCTGTTCCGGATGCATCAGCGCGATGGTTTTCCCGTGGTGACGCTGCGGCCTCCGTTCATTTACGGCGTTGGCAATCCGTTTTATCGAGAAGCGTTTTTCTGGGACCGTTTGCGCGAAGGCCGTCCGATGATCCTACCGGGCGACGGACGCCGCTTGATGCAATTCGTCAACATCAAGGACCTCGTCACCGCCTGTATCAAAGCCATCGACGTGGACGATGTGGAGGGACACGCGTTCAACATCGCGAATCCGCGGCCGCTGACGCAGGTGGAAGCGGTGGAAGCTTTTGCGCGCGCCGCCGGTAAGGAACCAAGCTTCGTGCGTTGGCCGCGAGAGCGGATTCTGCGCGCGGGCGGCCATCCCATGGGCCCCAAGCTTTACTTCGGCTTTTATTTCGACGTGCCGGCCATAACAGTCGTGGTCAACAAAGCGCAGCGCGTTTTGAAATTCAAGCCGATCGATTTCGCCACGGGCTTGAAGGAAGCCTACCGCTGGTATTTGCGCAACAATGCGTATCCCAAACCGGATTACGCGTTCGAAGATTCCTTGATTGCGACGGCGCCCGCATCGGCCTATTCCGCGCCAGTGGACTGAGCTTCTGCATCACGCACGTCTTCAGAACGCGACCGTAAGGGAGCGCTCCATTTGGTCCGCAGCCCACCAAAGGCAATGAAGACGCACCGGGCCGCTCGCGCGGAATCAATAATTTGCGCCGCGTCTTCAACAGAGCGTTGGGGAGCGCCGGCTTCGCCTCATTCCGCCCCACTGGACCGAGCTTCTTCGTCACGCACCTGCTGTAAGCGGCGGCGCATCAGATCCGGGAGCGCGGCTTCGATCTCCGGAGTGATCAAACCTACAGAATCCATATCGATCACGTGGGTTTTGTCCCTCAACCGAAAACTGGTAAGTTTCATTCGGACCAGATCGGCAACCGGAGCAAGCAGGATGCCTTCGGCTGTGATCGTTGGCTCTGAGAATCCCGGGACTGGCTCTAAATAATCCGGCCTCACTTTCTCACGAACGAACAACAGATGAACGGCGCTACGTGCCTTCGGTTGCTTGGCGTCCACCAGCATGTCGATGCCGGCAGCATGCTGGTAACGAAACCCGAATTGCTCCGCGATCCTCGAAATGCGCTGAAGATCACCGCGGTCGATTGCAACATCCACGTCCCGAGTGAGGCGCGCCGCATCCGGATCGCGCTCGCTCACCTGGAAGAACACGGCCATTCCTCCGACAATTCGATATTCCACTTGCGCCTTCGTCAGCGCCGCATGCAGGCGCCGCATCAATTCAAATAGTTGTTCCACGTGTCTATCGTAGGCGGCGATGGTAATCATCCAAGGTCTGCTTCGATTCTTGCACAAGCGTGCAATGAAAAACCCTCAACCCCGGTTAGGGATTGAGGGCGCTTACCACAACGAACGGAAGGATCGCTACGAAGCTACCGGCCCGCGCTTTCGGCGCAAACGGATCAGAGCAAGGCATCCCAGGCCTGCGCCTGCGAGAAGAATGGATGCGGGCTCAGGGGTCGGGTCAGTGAACATCGTATCGGTGAAGCCCTCCACCAGAACGTCAAAATTCTTCCCGAGACCGGCATTGTTCGTGCTGGGATCATTGATCACCAGAACAAGCTTGTGGCCCGTCGGGATAACCACCTGGAAGAACCCGGG
Source organism: uncultured Bryobacteraceae bacterium (assembly GCA_955652915.1). Taxonomy (GTDB): domain Bacteria; phylum Acidobacteriota; class Terriglobia; order Bryobacterales; family Bryobacteraceae; genus Palsa-89. The sequence continues at coordinate 3,851 of CATPCJ010000171.1, read as the reverse complement.
ATCGGTAAAGGGATTCCCGGTCGAGCCGTCGTCGCCACGATAGTTGATGTCCAGTCCGCGGTTTGCAGGCACAGGATTCGGAGTGTAAGAGTCCAAGTAAGCTGATACGAAAATCGCGGCCATCGGATCGTCGACGTTGATCTGGATGAAAGGCGTACCAAACGCCAGCGCATCGATAAGGTAAGTGCGATAGTGAACTGAAGTATTGGCATTAGTCACCCCGGGGAAAGCCTTGTTGGTCGACCAGTCACTGGGGACGCCGTTGCGCGTCAGCCGGCCCAGTTGTGTGGGGTCCCCGGCCGTGAGAGATGTTACTCCCGTGTCAAAGATAATCGCAGCCTGCGCCGCGGAACAAAGCGCTAACGCCGCGATCCCCGCGCCGCTCAGTATGTAAGACAATCTCATTCTCTTCCTCCGAAAAGTTCCAAAACAAAGTAATATTCAATTGTACTGAGGTACCCCAGGCTAGTCAAACGGATAAGTACCGCACTAGACCTACCAGACCTGGAGTACCAAAACCGATCCGCGTTAGGGCGTGAGCGCAGCCAGCACCGCCGCTTTCGCCATGATAATACCGTAACCGCCGTCCCGATCCGGCCCGACAGCCATGTTGTCAAGCGATGTGTTGATCAAGATCTGGCGGATCTGTGGGCCCGTAAGCGCCGGATTGGCCGCTTTCACCAGCGCCGCGATAGCCGCCGCGTGGGGCGCCGCCGCCGAAGTCCCAAAGAACGGCAGGAAGCCCGGAGTTTTAGCGCTCACACCGTCCGCGGCCGTCAAATCCGGCTTCTGGAAAGTGGTGCCGCCATTGGTGCCGAAGAGAACGTTGCCGGGGGTGATGGCCGTCCCATTGGGGTTGAGGAATATCTTGCGCGGACCATCCGAACTGAAAAACTCCACCGGATTCGCGAAGCCGGTAAACGGCCTGGTTCCGGCGTGAGCACTGTTCCAGGCGGTAGCGGCCAGCGTGATGGTGTTCTGGCCTCCATTGTGTCCGAACGTGGCGCCCGCCGTGGCTATGGACAACCGGCCTCGGTTCGTATCCACTCGCAGGGCACGAGCCGCCCCACTGAACAGGACAATATAGATGCGGTCACCAACCGACGGGCAGTAACCCATCGGCATCGCAGTGCCACACCCGCTTCCTTGCTGAATAGCCTCGAATGGACTCTGGGTGCCGGTCTGCGAGGCGGCCGAGAAGCCCTTTACCGTGGCGCCGGTGCTATTGGTGATGAACAGGTCGTAGTCATTGCCGCTGCCATTCTGCGGGTCGGACCACTTGAGGCTGATAAAGCTGCTGAGCGCTGTTAGCGAATCGAACAACGACGCACCGAAACTGTGGAACTCGCCGGTCTCTCCGAGGGTGGCGATGGGCCCAGATACGGCCCCGCCGTCCACGAAGTCACCTTCCCACGTTCCGGACGTTCCGTCGGTCAAGTTCCCGGAGTTCCCGGCCGACGAAAAATACAAACCACCGGCCGCTACGAAAGTATTCACCGCTTGTGCAATCGGCCCATCTTGGAACGCCGCTTCGGCGAGATAAGTGATGTCGTCCACGATAATGGTGCAGCCAGCCGCCGCGAGCGACGCGATATTGGCCGCCATCGCTGCCTGTCCGCCGTTGGCGGTGGCGAAGAAAATCTGAGCGCCCGGCGCCAGATCCTGAACGATTTCCATCATGGCCGTTCCTTCGTCGGTCCCGGAACTGCCAAGGCCCGGAAGAACGGTGGTGCCCGGTCCCAGATCGCCACTGGCCATCAAAGCTGCCACGCGCGCAGCCGACGCGCTGTCGGACAAGACGCCGACCTTCACGCCGGTTCCGTTAATCCCCATGTTGACCACTTGGTTCGCGGTATGCGAGATGTAACCCTGACTGGTCAGTGCGCCCACAAAGAACGAGAGACCGCGGAGCGAAAACCAGGAACTCAAGGACGGCATGGCGCCGTTTGCGGCCAGAAGCGGAAGCTCGCGCGGCTTCCGGACCCGTGCCACGGCGGGGCGATCCGCCAACATTGGCGGCTTCGGCATTCCAGTTACCCGAATCCCACTCTCTCTGGGCAATGTCGAGTTCAGAATCATTGGATCGGCATCTTGGATCGACCCAACTTGACTGCTTTGAGCTACTCTCTCCAGGGCGCGCAACGGAAGCGTCGCGCGGACCAAGCCGTGCTCCACCGAAGAACTCTGAACTTCGCCGCCAACCGCGACAATAAGCCCAAGCAGCGACTCGTCTACATCACCCTTGATGTCGACCTCGACCATACCGCGGGCGCTAATCCTGGATGTATCCAATAGCCGGCTGATGGACCTGGACGGTTGCACCCGGCTGAACCTGCTCGCGAAAGCCAGGTGCGATGATAGTTTTCGTTCTCCATCGCTGAAGGACTGCTTGTGCTTCAAAATCTCTGCAATCTGTTGTTTGGCCGAATCGCTAAGGTCATCAGATTGCTGCGCAAAGATGGGCAAGGAAGCTATCGCAACGAATGCGCCTACCGCAACCAAACTAGTGCGCGAAAATTTGGGACGTCTTGGAAACATGGATTTCACCTTTTTCTGAACTACCGGGAGAAGAACTTATGGCAAGCTACGCCTACCCAACTACATGGGCGAAAGCATAACCCCCTCCGAGGCCATCTCTACTATTTCAATAAGAGATTGGATCTAAATTACCAGAGAGTACCTCCGGAGTCAAATCATTTGTTAACTGGACTACTTAAGTTGTAGTATTTCCTGTGTCGTCTATAAGCTGAATAGCGCTTGCAGCGCGGGATCAATCCGATAGCCAGCAATCCCAGGCCAGCCAAGGCGAAAGTACCGGACTCCCGGTTGGAATTCCCGGTGAGGGTGCCGTAGTGCCTCCGTTCGGGTCGATGCTGAAGAAAGCAAAGCTGGCTACAGTCAATGTGTTCAGTATGCCCCAATTGGCGGCAAAAACAATGAACCTCTACTTGCGGAAACTACGCCGTGTCACGCGGCTTGTAATGCATTTCGGGCCATCTTGACAGTGTTGCAATGGATGGTGACTGTGTCCGCAGTCCTCCGCGCGTAACCGCCCGCTAGCGCCACCGCGACTGGTATTTTTTGAGCGAGGGCGCCGTCGAAAACGATCCGGTCCCGTTGCTTGAGACCATCCACGGTCAACGACAAACCGCCTAGTTGGTCTTCGCGATATGGATCGGCGCCCGCCAGGTAAAACATTAGGTCCGGGGCGAAGCTCAGGGCGACTCCCAGTGCACCGCGCAAGCGATCGAGATATTCGTCGTCGCCGGTTCCGTCGCGCAGATGGATGTCGATGGTCGACGCCGGTTTCACACTGGGATAGTTGTTGAATTGATGCAACGATACTGTGAGCACGCTCCGGTCACCGTCAAAAATGGCAGCGGTGCCGTTGCCGTGATGCACGTCGCAATCCACGATGAGTGCCCGCTGGATTAGCTTTTCGTATTGGAGTGCGCGAACCGCGATCGCAACGTCATGAATGGCGCAGAATCCCTCGCCGTGTCCCACGAAAGCATGATGAAATCCACCGCCGATATTGAATCCAATACGATCGCGCAGCGCGTTGCGCGCGGCCAGGATTGTGCCTCCCGTGGCCAACCAGAAAGCCTCCACCATCTGCTTCAAATATGGAATCTCGAGCTTCAGAATTTCTTCGGCGCTGAGTGTTCCAGTCTTCAGCCGATGCACCCAGCCGGGCTCGTGGACGCGCAGGATTTCCTCGTCGGACGCGGGCTGTGGCTCGACAAAGTCCAAGCGATCGGCGAAGCCTTCATCCAGTAATTGGGTGCGGATGAGCCGGTATTTTTGCGATGGAAAGACGTGTTCGCCGAGGTTTAGATCGTAGCCGGGAT
>CATPCJ010000170.1 GCA_955652915.1 uncultured Bryobacteraceae bacterium | reverse complement strand
CGTTTCATTATCTGACCGGAAATCGGGCCGCGCTCCCGCTAGCTATCTGGACCATGATCGTCGTCGCCGGCTTCGGAGAAGAGACCGTGGTCCGAGGATTCCTGTTCGAACGCTTCGGCAAGCTCTTCGGATCCAGCCTGTGGGCCAAAACGCTCACGGTGCTGATCACCACCATCCTGTTTGCACTGGCGCACTATCCTAACCAAAAGCTACCCGGCGTGGAACAGGAGATTGTTGTGAGTTTGGTGTTCGGAACGATCTTCGCCATCACCGGACGCATCTTCCCGCTGATGTGTGCGCACGCGGCCTTCGACCTGACCGCGTTAGCCATGATCTACGGGGATCTCGAAACCACCGTGGCCCACCTCGTCTTCAAGTAGCCAATATCGGAAGTGCGACATCCGCCAGTGCCTGACCGAGCGTCAAGTGCTGATCCCGATCGAGGTGAATCCCATCGACTCTGCTCGAAGACGTGACACTGGATGAGTCGAAAAAATGGCAGCCGAGAGCGTCGCTCATGGACCGGTAAGCGTCGGCCAGTCCCCGGCACCTTCCCTCCGCGCCGGCAAACTTTGGCGCCAGAACCCCTTGTGGAGAACAAATCGGTGGCGGGCAAACGATCAGGATCGGCGGAACCGGCATCTCCGGCTCAATTGGCGCCTTTCGTATTTCGTTGACCAGCGCAGCCATCCCCTGAGCTGCCGACCAGGCATTGTTGTAAGGGTGTGAGAACTGAAAATCATTCGTGCCCAGCATCAGGATCACCAGCGACAACGGCGAATGAATTTCCATGCGCTGCGCCAAACCGTTCAGACCATTGCGGCCTGGTTTGAAAGGATCTTCCCAAACGGTGCGCCGGCCATTCAGGCAATCCTCGATAATCCGCACCCGCTCCCCAAAACCGTTCAGCTTGTTTTCGAGCACACCCGGCCAGCGTTCGTCGAAAGGCAATCTCCGGCGCGTCTCAGGAATAATTCCCCACGTCAGCGAATCGGAATAGACGAGGATCTGACGCACGGATTTTAGAATTGTATCAACTAAGTCAGAACTGAGACAGTGGTGACAGGCACCACCACTGTCCCAAGCCGCCAGAATCCAGAAGGATGTGAACGCTATCGAACGGCGCGTGGACAGCGGGTGCCTGTCACCATTTTCGGTCAGGGAAGGACCAGCCCGGGCTCACCAGTGCATTTTCGCGTACTGCTTGAGCACCTTGGGAGAGTCCAGCTCGGGTTGGACCGTCAGCGAGTAGAAGAAGATATCGCGTCCCACCCGGTCGCCCAGCAGTCTTTGAACCTTCACCAGGTTGGAGGTGATGATTGGGCAAACCCCGGCAGCGAGTATACATCCAGCCCCCTCCGTTGCAACCGTTGTTTCATTCCGAACGGCTTCGGCGGCCCGGCCAGCGGCCCGTTCTGCGCCCGGCGGACGGAAAAATCCGGAAGTGCCTCATTTCAAGCTACACCTCTTGAATCGCTGCCCGAGTCGGCACTTCCCGGCGCCGTGCTCTTCAGCAAAACCTCTTTCACCACCTGACCTATCTGCAAGAAATCTTCCAGGTCCAGCGGCTTCGTGATGAATCGCTCAACACCCAATTCCCATGTGCTTGCCTGCTCGAGCGGTCCGGCCGATGAGGTCAGGATGAAGACCGGCACTCGTTCCAGATCCTTGCTCTGGCGCATGGCCTCGAGCACGGAGGCCCCGCCGCTCTTCGGCAAGTTCAGGTCCAACACGGCGAGATCCGGTATAGGGCTTGCTGCATACTCTCGCTGCTGCCGCGCGAACGCGAGCGCATCGGCGCCATCCTCGATCACCGTTAATTCGAAATCTATTCCCGCGGCTTTCAGTGCTTGCCGAAAAAGGTAAACGTCCGCGGCATTATCCTCCACAAGCAGGATGTGAAACTTTCGCGGGTCTGATTCGCCGCTCATCGGCTTGCTTCGCTTATTGGCAGCGTGAAATAGAACGTCGACCCGTGCCCCGCTTGCGACTCGACCCAGATCCGGCCGCCGTAGCGCTCGACCACGCGCTGACAGATCGCAAGACCGATACCCGTGCCCGGAATCGCATTCCCGTGAAGCCGCTTAAATACGCCGAAAATCGTTTGATAGTACTGCGGGTCGATCCCGATGCCATTGTCGGCCACGGCAAAGAACCATTCAGTGTTTCGTTTCTCAGCGGAGAAATGAACGACCGGCGAAAACTCACCGCGGTACTTGATCGCGTTCCCCGCGAGATTCTGGAAGAGCTGCACAAAACGCGCTTCGTGACCGTGGACAGTGGGCAGATCGCCGCTGGTCACAACGGCCCCGCTCTCCTCGATTGCCCAGTTCAGATTCTGCTTCACCTTCTCAAAAATCGTATTGAGGTCGATCGATTCACTCGCTTCCCCCCGCTGCGCGCCGGCCTCGGTATAGGAGAGCAGGTCCGCGAGCAAGTTCCGCATCTGCTTCGCGCCTTTCGTGATGAAATCTACACAGACCTCTGCCTCACCGTCGAGTTGGCCCCGGTAGCCTTTGATCAGGAGCTGCGAATAACTCGTGATCATGCGTAATGGCTCCTGGAGATCGTGGCTGGCGGCAAAGGCGAATTGTTTCAGGTCGTCGTTTGCCCGCTGCAGCTCCTCGTTCAGTCTCTCCGCCTCTTCCGTGAGTTCATGCTGGCGCACCGAACTTATCATCAACGCCTGATTCATGCTGGTCGACTGTAGAAAAAAAGGGGTGGTCTCTGTCACCTGGATCATGATTCCAACGCGGCGGCCATCGTCGGCAAGAACTGGCCACATGACGTACGACCAATAGAAACGATCGGCAGCGGCGTGTTCCTGCCCCGTATGGCTTTCGGCTTTCCCGGTCTGGTAAACCCGATCAAGTAGCGACAGACATTCGTTTTCGGTTGGCACAGCGCCGGAGAACGCGTTTCCGATCAGTTCTTCCCTGGTTTTACCGGTCAGGAGGCAAAACGCAGGGTTGACATAGCGGACGATGTGGCTGGATCCATCGACACCGGCCATCGGCATCGGCGAAGTCTCGGCGATGGGCCGGCAGAGAGCCGGCATGTCCTGTTCCTGCACTGTTACCGTCGCATCATCCATCCGCGTCTACCTTTCGGCTGCCTGCCGCCGTGAGCTCGATTTCTTTGGCGCGGACTCGTCCCCCAACCTGGGAATTCCAGTAATCAGGCGATCGTAGCCCGTGAGCCGTTCGCCTATTATCACTCCCTGAGAAGTGATTTCGTATTCACGGATGTCGCTGCTGTGAGCGCCGCGGCGCATTTTGACCACCATCAGCACCTTGCGAAGCTGGCCTTCGATCTCCACGTAACGAAGCCGGATGATGTCGTCGGTGAGAAACGAGATGGAATACGTGCTGAAGAGTAACTCCGTGAAAGACTCCTCCATTTCCACGGTGCTTAGAATGGTGACGCCGATTCCAGTCAAGGAGTAGATCATGCGGTAGAGCGATTCCCGAAAGTCGGTGCGGAAACCCGGCGCCAGGGCCATCTCAAAACCGGCCAGTGAGTCGATCACCAGCCGCTTGGCGCCCTTCTTCTTGATCGCATCGAGTATCTCCTGCATGGTTTCGTCCACGGAGAGATCCAGGGGACGGAGGTAGATCACCTCCAGGTTTCCGTCCTTCATCGGCGTATTCAGATCAAGACCAAAGCTGGTGGCGCGCGCAGCGTATTCTTCGGGGCGCTCTTCAAAAACCGCCACAATTCCCGGCTGTCCCTCGCGTAGGCCGGCAGCAATGAATTGCGTCGCCAGGAGCGATTTTCCGGTCCCGGAAGAACCTGCTATCAAGAGACTATCGCCTTCGGGAATGCCTCCGCCCAGCATCTCATCCAACTCCGGAATTCCCATGGAAAGGCGCTTCGCGCCGGGCGCCTTATTCTTTCTGCCGGCTAACCCAAGGGTACGCGAGAAGGCCTGCAGGCCATGGTCCGTAATACGGAAGGTGTGCATCCCCGGCACGGACGCCTGGCCGCGCAGTTTCATGATCTGTAACTTGCGCACAACGGAATTACGCTCCACGGTTTGATAGAGCCAGAACAGGCCATCGGCTACGGTGAATATGGGATTATCGCGCAGCTCCGATTCGACATACTCCCCGATCAGAAAAGTAGTGGCCTCCCAACTGGTCAGAAGCAGGCCAAGCTGCTGCACGAACCCCTGTATCTGCACTTCGTTCTCCAGAACTTTGCGCACCACCGTGCGGAAGGAGTCCACTACGACGATACCCGGGTTGGCCGCTTCCACCTCTTTGGTGATTTCTTCCAGTATCCCCGTCAGTCCCCGCTCCAGCAGGACCTGGCTCAGATTTATGAAGTGGACAGAGCGGTTCAACTTGGAAGCGTCGAAGAACGTATATTGCTGTTGGTAGCGCAGCATCTTTAAAGCGGGTTCGCCGAGCACCGTGAAATACAGCGCGGGGCGCTCCGGTGTCGCATTGGCGAAAATAAATTGATGCGCCAGCGTGGTCTTGCCACATCCGGGTGCGCCCGCGATGATGTTAAAAGAGAATTCCGGGAGACCGCCGCCCAGAATCTCATCGAGTCCCGGAACCCCGGTCGGGAGTTTGTTGATCTTCACTCTATCTTGAGGGATCATGATCGTTTTTTCTCCAAGGTATTTTAGGCGCGGAACTCCGGCCATTCATCGAACACCAGACTCAGCATCAGGCCTTCGCCGATGAAGGTGACAAGCAGCCCGAGTAGCTGCGCGGTGAGCATGATGCCGGCCTCCGCGGATTGGCCCGGATTACCAAGGTCGTGCAAACCCTCCAGCGAGCCGTCTGGCTTGATCTCCACAGCGCTAAGCCCAGGCACTTGCGCCTTTGCCAGCGTCAGAGCTCGGGCCAGCAGCGAACGGAAACCGCTGCTTCCGACGAGTGTGCTGAGAGGACGTCGCAGCTTCTCGGAGACACGCAACACGGTGGGCATATTTGAATCGGAAAGATTGTCACTGGCCGCCTCGTAAGCAAGTAGCCGTTGGGCAAGCTCCCGAATCTTCGGACTGGGGGTGCGGCCCTTCATTTCCTTCGAGCAATTCCAGTCAATGTCGCCATCCCACGCCCCCGATAGCAGAATCCTGCCTCGCGTTCCTGAGCCGCCTTGAGCTGCTTCGCCAATTTTTGAACCGATCTGGTGTCAATCATTAATTATGCATCTTTCCGCTCCTTGCGCCCGAAAGAATTCACCGCATCGGAAAAATAAAATCCGATGTTGGTCTGCAAACATACCGCGAGCACGTTAGTGACGTACAATATGAGTCCATCCGTGAGCTCTTTCCTGTGTATCAGTGTATTCGTGCGCCGCGCAGTGGATTTGGATAAGGTGATCGCATGACCCACAGCGACATGCCTTCCTTACCCGACCATCGATCCTGTCGAGGTCTGACTGGAATTACCGTACAGCACTTACCGCGCGACGGCTCACTCGGCCGGGTTCGGAAGTATCGCAAAGGTAGCGAGATTTGGCAACCGGCCGATGTCGCGGACCGGATGTTTTTTCTGGAGCTAGGACAGGTTGCCATTATCGCCTGCGATGCCGAGGGGCGGGAATTCACGATGCGGGTTGTTCAAGCAGGCGAGCCTTTTGGCGAGCTGTGTTTCTGCTCCGTCACGGATAGCCGGCGACATTCATTTAGCCGTGCCCTGGCCGACAGCCGCGTTGTTGAGATTAGTCACGAAGATTTGTATACGTTTTTACAAAGCAATCGTCCGGCGCTCATCGCCTTGACCTATACCTTCTGCGTGCGCCTGAGTGCGGCGGAAGAACGTGTCGACGCGTTGATGCATCGCGGCGCCGAAGGCCGCTTAGGCCGCGTATTAGTCTCGTTGACAACCGGACGCGGCGCCGACCCGAACGCCACGGAAGCAGTACTCCGTATCAAGCATAACGAGCTGGCCCAGATGGCTGCGATGAACCGCTCCCATGTCACCGTCACGCTGGGCAAATTTCGTAAAGAGGGATTGGTGAATTATCGGCGCGGAAGGCCGTTGATAGTCAACACCCAAAAGTTGATGGCGTACTTGCAGATGGATTTCCCCAAATGACGACCCTCGAACGCGACGGAAAGGCATCTACCCAATGTCCTCAGGGCATGAACCTGAAATCACTGACGAACATCTCAAGGCTTTAAAACTCGCAGCGTCCAGGCTAACGCAGGAGATTCTATTTCACCATAAGGGCGACAGCCCAATAGGCGTACGAGTACAGGAATTGAACGCCACAATACAGCGGGTGGAATGGGAGATCGAACGTGAACGGGCTCGCATAACGAAGACACCAGAACGAGGTCTTTCCGCTGGCGAGTAGCTGCGGCCCTCTTCCCCAACCGGTAAGTGCATGCCTCACGAGCCGTCAAATCCTCCCATTCGATGGTCCGCTCAAACAGCAGCGACTTGGGCGTTCCTGAGCTGTAGCCCCTCCTCCGCCGCGGCCATCGTGAACGAGAAAGTCGATCCGGCACCGAGTTCGGATTCAACCCAGATCGTGCCGCCTAATCCTTCCACGATCTTCTTGCACACCGCCAGACCCAGACCGGTACCGGGAATATCCCGGCTTGCCAGACGTACGAACGGCTTGAACACGCGATCATGATCCTCCGGCGCGATGCCGACGCCATTGTCCTCGATCCGGATGACCCATTCCAGTCCTCGCCGCTGGGCACTCACGTGAATTTCGGCTGAGCCTTCCCGGCGATATTTTACGGCATTACCGATCAAATTCTGGAAGAGGCGTACCAACTCGATTTCATTGCTCTCCAGGACGGGTAACCGATCGACCGTCACCTTTGCGCCTGTCGCCTGGATGTCCACCGCCAGATTTTGCAGGGCCTGCGCCACGGCGTGCTGCAGGTCCACTCGTCCAGGCGCTTCATGCTTGCCGGTGCGGGCGAAGGTAAGCAGTTCCTCGACTAGCGTGGACATGCGCGCGGCGCCATCTACAATGAACTTGGCCATCTCCTTGTTGTCTCCATCCATTTGCATTCTCTGGATCAGCATTCCAGTGAACGCGGAAATGGTCCGGAGGGGCTCGCGTAAATCGTGCGCCACGGTGTACGCAAACTCCTCCAGCTCTAAATTGCTGCGGGCCATTTCGTCGGCATGCCGCTGTCTTTCGGTTTCCGCTGCTTTACTGGCATTGATATCCCGATGGCTGACAACGATGGCCTGTACGTCAGGCTCCACCAGCAGGTTGGAAACGGTACTCTCTACCCAGGAATAGCTCCCGTCTTTACGGCGGACCCGGGCCTCCCAGCGGACCGGACCCGGCGGCTCGTAGAACACCTGCTGCAACACCTGTCTCGACTGGTGCCGGTCTTCAGGATGAATCAGATCCCATCCGTTGCGGCCCACCAGTTCTTCCGGCTGGTAGCCGAATACTTTTGTAGTTGACGCACTTGCGTACAGTACTTCGCCGTCCGGGTCGATCAGCGAGATCGCATCCGGGCTGTGTTCGATGAGAGACCGAAAGGCCTGTAATGACGTTGCCATGGTGCACCTCAATCCTCAACTGTCGGAAGCAATCTATATAGCAATCGCGGAACCGAAACGTCTGGGCATCCGGTCCACCGGTGTAACACTGTCGTTTCACTGCAATACGATGCAGGAGAGTACCCTGGGGATTGTCCCAGCGTGTCCGGCGAGCGTCATGTGACCAAATAAGGTCAAAAGGTGATACCATGGTGTTGACCGCCACATTCTCGGCTTCCCACTGTTTGCCGGGCGCGCGCACGTGTTCCCCAGGCCGCCGGCTTCCTGAATCGGACGGGGCGAAGGAAGGAGAGAGCATTGGCCTCTCAGCCACAATCCACCGGATGGCTCGAGCAGAACGGACCCAGAGAACTCGAGCTGCTGTTCCGGGCGATCGTTTACCACCCCTCCGCGCCCATCTTCATTGCGGACGACGATCGCAGGTACCGGGATGCCAGTTTCGGCGCCGGCAAGCTGTTGGGTCTTCCGCGGGAAAAGATCATCGGCCGCAGTCTGGACGATTTCGCGGAACCCGCTTTCAAACCACTGCTCCCGGAACGCTGGCGTTCCTTTCTGGAGAAAGGCGAGCAGCACGGAACGCTCCAGTTAGTGGGTACGGATGGAGGTTCGCGGGACGTCGAGTACATCGCTAAAGGAAACGTTTTGCCGGTACGTCATCTGGTGGTGTTGCAGGACAAAACCGGGGATAAAGGCCCGGACAAGCGCAGCGTCCCGAGTTGGGTGCAGGACTACGCGCTGTTCCTGTTGGATGTGAATGGACAGATTGCCGCCTGGTATTCGGGAGCGGAACGCATCTACGGCTACAAGCTCGATGAAGCCGCCGGCCAACACGCGTCGCTGCTCTATGGCGCCGAAGATACTCCGCGCGTCAAGCTGGATGAAGAATTGAAGAGGGCCGCCTCCGAGGGACACTTCGGAATCGAAGGCTGGCAGGTGAGAAAAGACGGCTCCCGATTCTGGGCCAACGTAATCAGCATGGCCCTGAGAGACGAGAGCGGAGATTTACAGGGCTTTGCCAGAGTGGCGCGCGATTTCAGCGACCGTCACGAGAGAGACGAAAAGTTGCGGCGCAGCCGTGCAGCCATTCGGCCGCTCCTGGCGGAATCGACCATCGCCGGAATCATTTCCGGAGAGTTTGACCGGATTCCAGAGGCCAACGATGCCTTTCTCGAACTGGTGGGATACAGCCGCGCGGATTTGCTGGCTGGACGGCTGCGCTGGCCCGATCTAACGCCACCGGAATATCTTGCCCTGGACGAACTGGCCCACGAAGAAGGATTACGGTTCGGCGCTTGTACACCGTTTGAAAAAGAGTTGATTTGCAAGGATGGCAGCCGGGTTTTGGTGCTGGTGGCCACCGCCGTCTTGAAGCTATCTCCCTTTCGCTGGATCACCTTCGTTCAGGACCTCCGCGAGCGCGACCGTCTGGAGAATCTCGAGGAAGAAGTGGTGGAGGTCAAGCACAAGTTTGAGGAGATCGTAGGCAGCAGCGCCGCCATCAAGCGGGTTATGGGACAAGTTGAAGTGGTTGCGCCGACCGATGCGACGGTCTTGATCCTGGGCGAAACCGGAACGGGCAAGGAACTGATCGCGCGCGCCATTCATAGCGTGAGTCCCCGCAGAAATAGTCCTTTCATCAGCCTGAACTGTGCCGCGATTCCCACCGGGCTTCTGGAAAGCGAGCTGTTCGGTTACGAGCGGGGAGCTTTCACCGGCGCCTTGCAGCAAAAGATCGGCCGGTTTGAGCTGGCGCACCGGGGAACCCTGTTTCTGGATGAAGTGGGCGACATTCCCTTGGACTTGCAGCCCAAGCTTCTGCGGGCCCTGCAGGAGAAGGCCTTCGAGAGATTGGGCGGCACCAAAACCATCCCGATCGACGTCCGGTTGCTGGCGGCAACCAACCGGAATCTCACGCAGATGATCGGGGATAAACTCTTCCGCAGCGATCTGTATTATCGGCTAAAGGTATTCCCGATCACTGCGCCGCCGTTGCGGGATCATCCCGAGGACATACCCATACTCGCCCGCCACTTCACCAAGAAATACGCCGCGAAAATGGATCGAAAGATTGAAAAAATCCCATCGGACACCATGCGAGCCTTGATGAATTGGCCGTGGCCCGGGAATGTGCGGGAGCTGGAAAACTTCATCGAGAGGTCTGTGATCCTATCCCCCGGTCCCAACCTGCGCGCCCCGTTAGCCGAACTGCGCGCGGCCGCGGAATCCACCAGCAACCCCACGCTGGAAGAAGTGGAGCGGGATTACATCCTGCGTGTTTTCCGGGAGACGGGTGGCGTAGTCAGCACCACGGCAACCCGGCTGGGAGTGCCCCGCACGACGTTGAACGCCATGATGAAGAAGCTGGGAATTTCCCGCAAAGATCTTTGATCCTCTTCGTGGCGCAGCCTATCCAGGCTGCCGACCCGCTTTCCAGCGGGTCTAGCCGGCTGGAAGCCCCGAGCGCCAGGAATTCCTTGCGTATTTTCCAAATGGCGTGTAGTATAGCTTTCTCACGTCGATTCGTTTCTTACTTTGGGGGGCAGCCGCTCGATCCATGAAGCTGTGGATAGCTTTGCCATCCCACGGAAGGTGAAAGCGTACATGACTCTTAAACGGCTGGCGGGTTCGGCTCAATTTCGGTTAGTGATCACGGCTGTCTTATTACTTTATGCCATTCCGCCAGCGACCCCAGGCATATTCGGTGACATCGCGAACGGAATAGGGAACATAGCAGGGGGAGTGGGTGGCGCCATCGGAGGAATCGGGGGCGCCATCGGAGGAATCGGGGGCGCCATCGGAGGGATTCTCGGCGCGCCCACTGGTGGAATTGTGCAGGGTACCCTGGGCCCGGCTATCGACGAGGCCGCCGCTAAATTCACCGCGGTCGCGGACCACGCCGCCGATCGGATAGACCAGAGTCTCAAGACAGAGAATATAGCGCTCGATCAGATCGCACAGCAAAATATAGCCAGGATCGACGTTGTAATGAAAACAAGAATTGACCAAGTCGATAAGCTCATCGACGATAAACTTCAGCGAATTCAACTGATCGCGGATGACACCCTCAACCGCGAAGCCTCACTAATTGACAATGCTCTCAATAAGGAGAGCTCGATAATCAACAACGCGCTGACTCGGATAGATACTATTTCGGATCGAAGCATTAACCGCATTCAAGGCATTGAGACGGACGCGATGAATCGGATTGATTCAGCTCTTCAAGATCAAGTCCCGCTAGCGGCGAGTCGAGTCGCTAACGAAATCGTAGCAGCAGCGCTCGTTATTGTCTTCTTAGTGGTTCTTGTCGGCTTTGGGGGAGTCAGTTTGCTAAGGAAGTTGCAGCGAGCGGGAAACCAAAGCGCTTCTTCCGTCTCGCAAACGTTGCGGGTGGGTCTGAAATCTTTTTGGCGGGAGCTCCCGCAGGAGGCAGTTACCGTCGTGCTGCCGATGATTTTCATTTCGGCGGCAATTATCGGCGGCTATGAAGCCTATCGCTATTCGGTTAAGCATTTGCGTGTATCGCGGCTCGCAAAAGCGGCATCGCTACTTGAAGCGGCGGGTGAATATCGACTGGCGGCGGAACTGAGGAGGCGAGTGGTTTCCGTCGACGAGAGTTCAGACACCGCGGGCAAGGCGTACAAGCTCAAAGCGGACTTATGGCTGGCGTCTTTCAGTGAGGCGCACGTTCGCGATGTAAATACTTTGATGAGACAGCTCCTGGCTCTGGAGGAAGACGGCGGAAGTTCATCTAATGGAGATTTAATAGCAGCCTCTCTCTATCTTAGTGCTCAACTCGGCAATCAAATCGATCCGGACGGCATCCAACGTTATCGTGAGAGATTTCTTGCGGGCAAACAGTCTTCGCAGGTTCCTTTCTTGGGCAAACTCGTATTAATTACTCAGATCAAGCGAGATCTGGATCAACCGGGCAGCATCAAAAATCGCCTTGACAAGGCTCTCACGGAATTGCGGGAGCTGGAGAGGCTTTATCCAAACTATGCAAATGCGAAGGTCCTGGCCGGTATGCTTCTCGGGTCGCAAGCAGACATAGCATCTCGAGGCCCGGCTCCGGCTCCGGCTCCCAATTCTGAAAGCAAACTACGCGAAGGAGTGCAAACAACGCTAGCTCGTGCGGCAACGTTGGATCCGGAACTGGTGCAGGTTGTTCGCCTCGCTAATTTTGTGCTGCCGCCGGACATCCTGAAGGATTTGGACGAGAGCCCGCAAAATGCCGATCTTCCCAAACGCTTAGCCGTATTTGCTAATGCCAATGCCATGCCCCTCGCTCGATCGGTGCTCGTATCGGAGGTTCTGTCCCAAACGGCGGTGGATCGCGCGCTTCTTCACGCGATTCGCAGAGGTGTTGGTGAACGGCGTGCAGACAAACTCATCGCATCTGCTCGCGCCAGCGGCCAGAAACCGGAAGACAGATTGAGCACTCTTGTGAATTTGTCAGAAAGTCTTTTTAGCATAGGCTCTTTCGCCCTCGCCGAAGAGTGGACCGCAGTGGCGAGGGGATCTGTCAGCGCGGTAAAACCTCCGGATCCGGCCATGATTGACCGAATTACCACGCTTGAGACGAGCTTACAAAATGCCAAGCTTAGCGCCGGTTTTACTGAAGTAATCTGAGTTATTGACCGCGATTATCGAACGCGAGGACGGCGGTTTTGTGGCGTTGTGCCCGGAGCTCGACATTGCCGGCCAGGGTGCGTCGATTGAAGAAGCGCGGGCCAACCTCATTGAAGCGCTCACGCTGTTCTTCGAAACGGCCTCCGATTCCGAAGTAGCCCGGCGCTGTCACAACGATGTTTTCGTGACTCAGGTTGAGGTGCCGGGTTGGGTAAACTCCGAGTCCTTTCAGGCTCGGATCCGCCAGCGAGGCAGTCATCGGATAATGCAAAAGCGTTTGGAAAAGCGACAATAACCGTTCCCGTCATAGTAATTGTGGGGCAGGTTGGTAACCTGCGGCCGATTGGCAATCGGCCCGTAATTAATTCCGGATCCAACACCAGGCCGATTACCAATCCGCCGCAGGATGCCATCCTGCCCCACATAAGAATGTCCAACTGAAAGCCGGCTGCAGGCAGGATTGCCCACCCTTACCTGGCCTGCTGCGCCTGGGGATGCACCATCACGCGCGCGCGAACGTCACCGAGATCGGAAGAGAAAACCAGCGGATACTCGCCCAGGAAGGAAGCGTCTATCTGCCAGTAGAAGGTGCACGTATCGCGGTCGAGCGTGGACCCGGCCGGTAACGGGAGCCTTTCTTCTCCATGGGCAAGGTACGCGGTGCAGGCGACGGGATTCGAATCGATATCCAGGAGCCGCAATTCCAGACGGTCGAGATGCTCGATAGCGATTCCGTAGGTCCAAGTCTTATCGGGAACCAAGCGCTCGAGCGGCGCTTCGAGGTCGTAGCTTTTCCGCAGCAAAAGATGACCGCCGAAGGGCGCGCGCGCCGGTGGGACTGGCTCGGGATCATCCACGATGCGTGCCGTTCGGGTGTCCTGCGGTGGGGGTGCGAAACTTCCGTCCAGCACAGTGAATGCTCGGTTACCCACGCTGCTGGTTTGGTTGCTATTGTCGGTAACGCCCCAGGCGATCGTGTGCTGCCCGTTGATGAGCGCCGTGGTGTCGAGCTTGGCGAAGCCGACCGCGCCGTTGCTGTTCTGATAGCCCGGTAAAGCAGTAGCGATATCGTTCCGGAAATTGTTGTAGGACGCTAGCGGCCCCGACGGCTTGCCATCCAGGAAGACGTTGATCGTCGATCCACTCAGCGGAATCAGAGCTGGCTGTGGCGTGAGTGCCCAACCAAAATTGACGTAGGCGTTACCCGAAATAATGGAACCTGGACCCGGCGTGTCGATAGTTCCGAAAGGCTTCACGGCGTTCCTGTTGGACACGCTGATGGTTCGGAAATTGGTGGCGATTTGGTTCTCTGAGTCCTGGATGATCACTATGAGTTGGTAGGCGCCGTTACCTTTGCCGGCGCTGCCGTCGCTGTTTGGCAGTGTGTTGGTCAGCAACGCGTAGCTCCAACCGGCATCGGTGTTGAATGGAAACTCGGGATGCTGAGCGGCGATATCAGGCCGGCTTCCCGCGACAAACGTTCCGTTCCCGATGAACACCCGGCCTCCTGGCGCTTGTTCGCCGGGAACCGCGAGGCGGTAAATCTCCACGTTGATTGGACGGGTGCTTAGCGCCCATCCGGAAATGGCGAGCACGCCGGAAGCATTAGTTGACATCGCCGGCGTGTCCCAGCCGCCCATGAGCTTCAATGCGGGAAAGAAAAGGCCGTCGTCCTGGCTAATGGTAAAGCCGGTTCCATTGATGAGCAGACTCCCTTGGCGCGGGGGGCTCATGTTGCGATCCACAGTGAAGGGAATCTGGCCCGAAGTCTGTCCGGCGCCCGTGAAGAACGGATCAAAATGCAGAAAGGGATCCGGAGATGCAGTGCTGTAAACCGGAAACGCGCAAGCGTTGGGATTCGTGAAGGTCACTACGCCTGTGCCGCCCTTCGCAGGGAATGCCTGGGGGGACACGCCGGTCACGGATACATTGCACCGCGTGGTGGCCTGAGATAGCTTTACGACAAACGGCACGCCTGCGCTCCCGGCCAGGTAGGCATTCCCGGCATTGTCGACAGCCAGCGCGTTGGGGCTTGTAAGTGCAGGCACACCGGACGGGGGGGTGCGATCGCCTATAAAGGTCGAGTACAACAGTGTCGTTCCGTCAGCGCTGATCTGTGCGGCGAACGCAATGTTTGTCGGCTGCGCGGGCAGCGAGTAGAGGGTGGGGAACCGCGTGAATCCCCCGAGCGTGAGGAATTGGCCGGCCAGGGTGGAATTCCCGGCATTGTCAACCGCAATGGATAGCGTGCCCATGCTACCGCCGCTAAAGTAAGTGGAGTACAGCAATGCCGGTGGATTCGGACTGAACTTCGCGACAAAACCATTCCCGACGTCATCCAGGTTTGCCTGAAGAGGCGAGGCGGTCGGGAAATACGATGAGAACGTCTTTCCGGCAACAAGAACATTTCCAAATCGATCCACGGTGATTCCAGTCGCCAGGTCCGTACGTTCGCCACCGAGAAACGTGGAGAACAGCAGGCTCGATGCCGAACTGTCGAGCTTGGCGATAAAGGCGTCCGAATCACCGCCTCCGTAAGACTGCTGAACCGGGTTTACGGTTGGGAAAAGCGGCCCGGCCGAGCCGGCGATCCAGATGCCGCCATCCAGACCAAGGGCCAAACCGGTGGCCATGGAAATGCCCGGACCACCCAGGTGAGTAGAAAACACGAAACTCGATCCGCTAGGATTCAGCTTCACAATGAATGGATTGACCAGGCCCCTCAACGTGGGCTGAAGGGCGTTGACCACTGGAAAATCGGTGGAACTCGACGAGCCGGCGATGTAGACATTAGCCGATCCGTCGACAGCGATCGCCGTCGCAAAGTCTGAGCTCGAACCGCCGAGATAGGTCGAAAAAACGATGGCTCCGTTGGCGTCGAGTTTAGTAACGAAACCGTCCGTGCCTCCAGGTTTCGCGGCCTGCGCCGCCGACTTGATGGGAAAATCGCCGGAAAGCGTGACGCCGGCCACGTACGCATTACCGCTATTGTCGACCGCAATCGCCTGGCCGTAATCGCTGTTGCTGCCGCCGAGGTAGGTGGAATAAACCAGGGCCGTTCCCGCCGCATTCAGCTTGGCGATGAACGCGTCCTGACCTCCAGCGTTATTGGGCTGGGCCGGTGAAACAGTCGGGAAATCGGTGGATGTAGTTTGCCCGGTGATGTATGCGTTTCCGGCGCCGTCGGCCGCGATCCCGAAGGCATTGGCGCCGCCGGTGCTTCCGCGCGGGTAGGCAATATAAACCACCGCGGGATCGACCACCAAAGAGCGGGTACGATCGTAATCGCCCACCAGGAAGCGGACCTCCGTGGCGCTCGCGGCGAGTTGGTAGGCGCCCTGGACTTCTTGCCGCTGCCCCGAAGCGTCCTGCTGATACACCCCCGGTTTTTTCTGGCGCAGCCCGTAGCCTCCAGCAGCCAGCAGCAGGTCGCCATTGCTATCCAAGCGCAAGCGGTCAACGCCCTCGTAGGTCAAGCGTATTCGCGAGGGATCGGCTCCGGGCTTCACGATGCAGTCGTATTCGAGCTGCCCTTCGTTGCCGTAGAAAATCATGTCGATTCCCGGATAGACGTCATGCCGCTTGAGCCCCGCATACTGCGGAACGTTGGTGCGCCATTTCGCCGGATCGTTCCCGAGGAAATAGTTGCTAACTCCGGGGAGTTTTTCGAGAGGCTCAAGACGGGCGCCGGGAGTCGCTCCGGATATTTTCATCCGGACAGTGGAATGCTTGGAATCGTTCGTTTCAAGGATGGTCTCGGTGTCCGTGATAAAAACCCGATAATTCCCGGCGCGAGCGAAGTAGCGGGCCGCCGGCCGGACTTGGCCCAAATTGGGTTCGAAGTGGAGCGGCAGGCGCCCATACTTCGGGTCGCTATCTGCCTGAGCGGCAGCTACAGCGGCGCCGAGCAAAACCAGACGGCGCACCAGCGGAAATTTGAATGACATAAACCATACTTTCCAGAGCTCTCTAACAATACCGCCAAACCTGCCTCAAAGACTCCTGAAGCCACTGTTTCAACTACAGCAGCCAATGATGATTGTCGCTAGATCGGCTCAGCGGAGCAGGATCAGTCTTATGTCGGCGACGTTCGTTCCTGTTGGACCGGTCTTGATCAGATCTCCTAAGCGTTCGAAGAAATGGTAAGAGTCGTTATCCGCTAGAAATTTGTGAGCGTCCAGGCCTAAGGCGTTCGCCCGCTCGAGGGTCGCGCCATCGGCAAATGCGCCTGCTGCATCGGTTGGGCCGTCGCTGCCGTCGGTTCCCGCGCTTAGAATCGCGGCATTTTTCAAGCCGGCGATATCGATGGCCGCCGCCAACGCGAATTCCTGATTGCGGCCGCCCAGTCCTTTGCCCCGAATCGTCACCGTGGTTTCGCCTCCTGAGATTACGCACGCCGGCGGCTTCACGGGACGTCCCGTGGCGCGGATCTCTTTCGCGATGGCGGCGTGAACGCGAGCGGCGTCTCGTGTTTCTCCTTCGATGAACGTGGAAAGGATCATGGTGCGGTAGCCGAGTGCGCGCGCTTCGTTGGCTGCCGCATCCACTGCCAGGCGATTGCTGCCTACAATCAGGTTTTGCACGCTCTCAAAGATTTTGTCGCCGGGCTTGGGGGTTTCAGGCGCATTCGTGCTGAGGCGCTCGCGCACTTCGCGTGGCACGCTACGCTGTATGCCGTACTTTTCGAGAATCGCCCGGGCATCCGCGAAGGTGCTGCGATCCGGAACGGTTGGGCCGGAACCGATGACATCCAGGTCGTCGCCGATCACGTCTGAAAGGATCAACGTGAGAACGGTGGCCGGGAACGCCAGCCGGGCCAATTGTCCGCCTTTCACTAGTGAGATGTGTTTGCGGATACAGTTCATCTCGTGGATATCGGCGCCGCAGTCGAGCAGCAGTTGCGTGGTTTCCCGCTTCTGTTTCAGAGTGACGGGTGGGGCCGGCAGCGGCAGCAGAGCTGAGGCGCCGCCCGAGATCAGGCAAACGATCAGGTCATCGGCGCCGGCGTCTTGCGCGATCTTCGCGATGCGGCGCGCGCCTTGTTCACCATTGGCATCGGGAATCGGATGGCCGCTCTCATTCAGCGCAACGTGGCGCAGGCGAATGCTGGAAGCACTCTTCACGTTGACGAAGCCGCTGTGGATTCGCTTTCCCAACACTCGCTCGATGGCCAGCGCCATGGCCCCTCCCGCTTTGCCGGCGCCGATGACATACACATTTCGAAACTTCTTCAGGCCATAACGCCGGCGGCCGGCGATGAGCGTTTCGCCGTCGCGCCTTACGCGCCGCAATACGGCCTCGGTGGGATCGGCCGCCTTCAGCGCCGCATCGAGGATGCGACGTGCCTGCTTGCTGAGCGCCGAAGCCATGGCTATTGGAAAATCGGGAGTCTTAGAATTTCCGCGACGGCCTCGGCCGGATCGTCGCTGTTGATTTCGATCCGATATTCGGCCTTCGAATAAGGAGCGCGGCGGTCTTCGAAGAGCTTTTGGAATTTCTCCGGATCGCGCGCGAGCGGCCGGAGGGAAGTGTCTTCAATTCGCCGGCGCACGGTGGGAAACGGGCAATCCAGCCAGATCGAGACGCCGTTTTCTTCGAGCAACGCGCGGGTGTCGTCCTGAGCGAATGCGCCTCCACCGAGAGCCACCACCATGGGCCGTCCTCGCACCACTTCGTTGACGCGTTTTCGAGTGGCTTCCTGTTCTATTTTCCGAAATTCCCTCTCGCCGCTCGCATCGAAGATTTCGGCGATGGAGGCCCCCTCGGCCGCCACGATGTCCTCGTCCACGTCCGCAAAGGACCAGCCCAGTTCATGGGCCAGCAATCGGCCGATGGTGGTTTTACCGGCCGCCATGAAACCCACCAGATAAATGCCAGGCGTGCGCTTCAGCTTAAGAATCATCGGCAACAGGTCTCTTCGCGGTGGCGGCCTGGTGTGCGGACAAGCTGGGACTTTTGATGTGCCGTCGCCAAGAAGTCATAATAGTACACATGCAGGAAGAGCTGTTGCCGCTTTTCCCACTCCAAGTAGTGCTGTTCCCACGGACGGCGCTGCCGCTGCACATCTTCGAGGAACGATACAAACAGATGATCGGCGAGGTGTTGCGCGGCAAGACGGAATTCGGGGTTGTGCAGGCTGGAGAAAACGGCGTGGTCAACATGGGTTGCACCGCCAGCATCGAAAAGGTGTTGAAGAAATATCCGGATGGGCGCATGGATCTGTTGACGGTTGGACGGCGGCGGTTCGAGATCATTATGTTGAACGACGAGAAGCCATACCTGCGCGGGGCGGTGGAGTTTTTCGACGATGAAGGATCGGAACCAATCGCGCCGGAGGTTCAGACACGCGTGCTGGAAGCTTATAACGATATTCGGACGCACGAAGACGACGAGGATCGGCAAGATCCGGAGATGACCGATCCACAGCTCAGTTTTCAACTGGCGCAGGTGGTTTCCGATCTCGAGTTCCGGCAGGTTTTGCTCGCGACGCGATCGGAGGCGGACCGCATGCGCAGGTTGGCCGACTTTTTCCCGGCCTATAACTTACGGCAGCGGCAGCGCCGGCACGCGCGGAAGGTCGCGCCTAGAAATGGACATGCCAAGTGGCCGCCCAGCGCTTGAAGGTTCACGGCCGGCAACATCTGATCGTCGACGCCGACGATACGCTGTGGGAAAACAATATCTACTTCGAGCGCGCGTTCGACGACTTTTGCGATTTTCTGGCGCACTCCAGCTTGCCGCCGGCGGAAGTGCGGGCGGTGCTGGATGAGATCGAGACGGTGAATAACAAAGTCCACGGATATGGCACGGCCAACTTCGCCAGGAATCTGGGGGAGTGTTACCAAAGGCTGGTGGAGCGCGAGATTCTGGCGGACGATCTTCCGCGGGTGATGAGTTTCACCGAGCAGATCCTGCACCATCCCATCGAGCTGATCGCGGACGTGCCGGAAACGCTCGAATATCTCTCGATGAGGCACGATCTCACGCTATTTACCAAAGGCGATCCGGAAGAGCAAAAACTGAAGCTGGATCGATCGGGGCTGGCGATCTATTTTGGACACACTGCGATCGTGAAAGAGAAGAACGCCGCGTCATACAAGGCTTTGATTGAGGAGCGGAACCTGGATGCCCGGCGAACGTGGATGATTGGAAATTCGCCGAAGTCCGATATCAATCCCGCGCTGGAAGTGGGAATCAAGGCAGTGTTCGTGCCGCATCCGCACACTTGGACGCTGGAACACGAAGAGCTGCGGGATGGAGACGGATGCCTGTTGAGGATTGATAGTTTCGCTGAGCTGCGGGAGTATTTTTAATAACGCCACGTGGCGCGGACTTCAGTCTGCTGCATCGAGACTTATCTCGATGCTCGGGCAAGAGGATCGAGACGAGTCTCGATCCCGCAGACACGAGTGTCCGCGCCACGTCTGCTTTTTTGCAGCAGCTCGACTAATTCGAGATCAAAGCGATCGGTGAAGCTGGACGCGATCCCGCGGAATAACTTTCTTCCGACAAGTTCTTGTAAACAGCGCCCGCGATTCCGGAGGCAACTGGACCGTTCACGCGTCCTCCGCCTGTCAGAAGTACGACAACTACCAGCTTGTTGTTTCCTAGCTCGTTGTAGGAGCCGAACCAGCCCAGGTGGGTTGGAGAGCGGCTATCCGTGCAGGTTCCCGTCTTGCCGTAAATCGGATCCGATGAGGCGTAGCTAGCGCGGCGGGCGGTGCCATATTCAACCGCGCCCGACATTCCGGGTTTGATTTGCGGTAGCCAAGGCTGCACGTCCAACCGCCGCTTCACGCGCGGAACAAACTGGTCTATATCTTCCTTGCTGCGCGGGTGCTGCAGATAGTAAAGCGTTCCGCCGTTGGCGACCACCGTCATCATGCCGGCCAACTCGAGCGGCGTCATATAAATTCCCTCGCCAAAACTGGTCATCATGCCGACGCCATCGCTGGGGGGCGCGCTCGCCAAGGTCCCGGGCAGTTCACCGTCGATGTTCAATCCGGCTTTTTCGCCCAGACCGAACAGTTGAGCGTAGTGGATGATCTTGTCGTAGCCCAGCCTGTATCCGACTGAAGAGAAGAATTGATTATTGGAGTGGGCCAGCGCCTCGGTGAGATCGATGGACTTCCGCCGGCTGATCCGCAGCATGGTGCTCTGATCGATCAAGCCTTCATTCAAACCGGCCAGCGCCGCGACGATCTTAATGGTGGAACACGGCTGGAAGCCGCTCTTGAACGCCAGTTTCTGGTTCACGATGGTCAGGAGCCGGCCGGTGCTGGGGTCGACTACCACAACGCTTCCGTTATATGGACCAAGCGCTTGTACTGCCGCTCGCCGCACCACGAGATCCTCGCCGTCCACGGAATCGCCTTCGGTGGAATCCGCGAATGTCGGGGACGACCAGTTACCGGAAGGAACCCGTTTCCGGTGAAGCCTGGACAGATGACTGATAGGATGATGCGCCGCGGCGACGAGTTTCTTCTTGAGAGCCGAGCGTCGTGTAGCGTGACCTTTGGCCTTGTGCCGGGTGGCCCCAAAAGCCGATCCGGAGATCAGTGAGAGCGCGATAAAGAGGCAAACGAGACGGTTCGTATATCTATGATGCATGTCGTCCCTAAGCTAAAGATTAGAATTTCTAAATGTTCCACTTTCACTATCTGCTGCAACCCGTTCCCACATTATGGGTTATAAGCGGCTTTTCGTCAAGAACTTAGTTACGCCGCAGTCCATCCCCCGTCAATGGTAACTACCGACCCATTCACAAAATCGGCTGCCGGGGACGCCAGGTATAGGGCCATGTGAGCGATTTCGGTGGCTTGACCTAACCGCCCGATGGGCTGCCTGTTTTCTAGTTCCGTCCGGACCGCTTCTTTCTCATGCTTATGGTGTTTTTCCAGATAGCCTTCGACGAAGGGCGTATCCACCGTTCCGGGACAAATACAATTGGCACGGATTTGTTTGGGGTAATCGACGGCTAGCTGCCGGGTCATGGCGATGACCGCCCCCTTGGTGGCGCAATAGGCGAAACGCCGCTTTACGCCGACCAGACCGGCTACGGAGCCGATGTTCACGATGGCGCCATGGGACTCAATCAGCAGGGGAAGGGCGCTACGGGTCACCAGAAACGTCCCTTCGACGTTGACGCGCATCAGTTTTTCAAAATCTCCTCGGGAAGTCTCGTCAATACTTCCCACCAGCCCGATTCCGGCATTGTTCACCAGAATGTCGAGCTTCCGGATACCGGCGAACATCTGTTGGACGGCTTGCTCGTCGGTTATGTCACATATCCGAACTTCCGCGCCAGGCACTTCCATCGCGAGATGCTCGGCGCGCTCCCGATCCAGATCCGCGATGATAACTTTCGCTCCCGCGGACGCGAAAACCCTGGACGAAGCCGCACCAATGCCACTGGCGCCACCGGTGATCAAGGCCACCCGGCCGTCTAAACGAAACAAATTGTCCACGCGTATTCTAATTGTAAGCTGCTGCCCGCCCGCTCGGCTATGAAACTCGCCAGCGTAACCGTTAGGTCGTCACAGAGCCGCGACCGTTGGCTAGAGGCTCCAACACCGACCTTGTCCGCAGACAAGCTGAGGCTTTGCAAGTGCCCCTGGCCAAGGGAGTCGCCCACGCTCCGTTGAAGACGCGGTGCAAATTATTGATTGCACGGAAGCGGCCTTTGTTGGGCCGCAGGCCCATGGGCACTCCCTTACGGTCGCGGTTCTGTTTAGAACCGTTAGGATACAATGGACGTCTGGAATGACGCTGCCATTGGGTCCGCTTGAAAACACAGTGATGGAAATATTGTGGAAGCGCGGTGACTGCAATGTTCACGATGTCATCGACAGTCTGGACCGGCCGCTGGCGTACACCACGGTGATGACCACTCTCGACCGGCTTTTCAAGAAATCGTTGTTGGACAGGCGCAAGGATGAACGGGCGTTCATCTATTCACCGCGGCTGTCCCGGAAGGAATGGGAAGAGAAGCGAGCCGGTAACTTGCTAGCCGGATTCCTGGCCGGGCCGAAACAATCCGGCGAGGTGCTGATTTCGTGCCTGGTGGAGGCGGTTGGCCAGCACGATGAGGCACTCCTGGATGAGTTGGAAAAGAAGATCAAACTGAAACGCAAAGAGCTCGACCGGCGGAGGAAGCCATGAACGTTTCCTATATCTTACGGCTGCTCTGCCTGTCCTTGGCTTCGTTTTTCCTGATCCATTCGACGGTCGGGTTGTTGGTATCCTGGCTGTCGTCGGTTTGGGTTCGTTTTGCACTGCGCGTCACACCTCGTGCGGCTGCCCGATTCCTGTTGATCCTGCGACTATTTCCGCCGATGGTGGCTTTGATTCTCGTCGCCGGCCTATGCGTACCTAGCTACCTGTGGCTTGAACCCGCAGCCACGACGGAGGACATTAGCACATGGTGCCTGGCTGCAGCGGTTCTGGCTGTGGCTGTTTGGGGTATTTCGATCACGCGCGCCGCTCGGGCCTTGGTGGGTTCGTTTTGTTACATCCGCCATTGTAAGAAGGTGGGACGGAAGACTGCGACCGCTTGGATCGTGGAAGATGCCGCGCCGGTTCTTGGATTGGCGGGAATCATTCATCCTGAACTGGTAATGTCCCAGAAGCTGCTGAGCGCTCTGCCGAAGGATCAACTTGTGGCCGCGCTTCGGCACGAACGGGCCCATGGCGTCTCGCGCGACAATCTCAAACGGCTCCTGATTTTGTTGGCGCCGGATGTCTTTCCGTACTTCCACGGATTCACGACGCTGGAGCGCGGCTGGGCGAAGTTCACGGAATGGTCGGCCGATGATAGGGCAGTGGCTGGGAATTCCCGGCGGTCACTTTCGTTGGCGGCGGCGTTGGTTCGGGTGGCGCGCATGAATCCGGCGCCCGAAAGTTCCGCGTTGGTGGCATCGCTGCTGGCCGATGGACGGGATCTGTCGGCGCGTGTCGACCGATTGCTGAGCCTGGAGGCAAACGCGCCAAAACGCGGGCGGCGCGTTCCAATTTTTGTCGTTGGCGGGACAGTCATGCTGGTTGTGGGTGCGATCGCCGCCGCACTGGAACCGGTAACGTTGCAATCGGTGCATCAGCTTCTAGAACACCTGGTCCGGTAACCCTTTTTGTTATTTGTCCGGTAATGGAATTGGGTTCGTTTGGCATCCTTTTAATTTCCTTTCTCGTTGGGTTCGCGAGTCCGGCCAGTCCGCCCACACCATCCGATCGATTTGTCCCCGACAGTCAAATCGACGATGATGTGGGCGGGTCTGGCGCCCATCTGGCCCTATATTAAACTGAGGCGAGGATGCCGTAGAGCTTAGCGGACGACGGAAGCAGCGAGGTGGAGTGCGGAGTAACCACCGCAAGTTGGCAGTGGGAAAGGCTTTGTGGCAATTCGGAGCGGACAATAGCCGGGGGAAGAAATATTTGAACGGCTTGTGACTGGGGGGAAGGATTCGAACGCATTTCGGAGTACCGGGGCATTGGAAAGAGACACCCGCACGTAGTATCGTTGGGGTGAACTTTTTGGAGGGCAGGGCACCAGCCAGTAAGCTATGTTGTCAGCTTGTGTGTATGCCCCGGTCACCATCGCGGCGAGCAGTTTTCCGTCGTCCCCATCGACCACTCCCGAAATTCTTCCAGAACCGCTTTGCGCAAATAGCGCCGGAATCAGTGCGTGCCTATGAGAACGTCGAAAAGTCAGCTAAAAAGAAGCCAATTGAGCATCGAGCACACGACATTTCCGGCCACGTGGCAAGGAGTATTTATTTGTAAAGAATGGTGCTTTAGCCGTTCGACATTATGTGCCGAAGCCGCAGTAAATGTAGTCTTGGTTAGACTAGTCTAGGTTGTACTATACTACTTTCGACTTCTATAATTAAATCGGAAAACGTGGACAAGAGCATCACTTCGCGCGAATACCGTTTGTTTCTCAAGGAGCTTCGCGCTGCCCGTGAACGGGCGGGGATAAGCCAGATTGAGGTTGCGGAACGGCTGAATGAAACGCAGTCCTTCGTGAGCAAGTGCGAACGCGGTGAGCGTCGCCTCGACATAATCGAAGTGCGGGCGTTCTGCCGAGCGATTGGCACTTCGCTTCCCGGTTTCGCGTTGGGCCTGGAACGCTTGCTGGAGACATCCGGCCGACCACCTACGGGCAGTAAGGCACGAAAGACCAGTCCTATTGTTCTTGTTCCTCCGCCGCGCAAGACACCACGTTGACGGATACGGCATTTCGCCGTATATTGAAAGCGCGATGGAACGGGAAACCCTACCCGCCTCGCGACGGGACAACGGACGCTGCTTCGGAAGGCCGCGCAATAGATCTCAGCCTGCTCGAACTGGCTTCGTTTTTTCAGAAATGCATCGCGTTTGATGTGGTTGGAGGTTCAGACGCATTCTGCCGAAGGGTGAGCGACTGCATGAGTGGTGTTCCTATTTCTACCGAAATAATTCATTTTCCAACTACGATCTGTGGTAGTAACAAGACGCCTGCGCTAGCTTGGAAATCATGCCTCAAGCACGTATTTGGCTAATTGTGTCGATGCTGGTTTGTGCGGCGGCTTTCGCGCAGACTCCGGACACGGCTACCGTTCAGGGGCAAATTGTGGATCCCAGCCACGCTGTTGTTCCCGGCGTCGAAGTGACCCTAAAGAACGCTCAGACCGGTCTCACGCGATGGGTGAAGACGGACGATTACGGCAAGTTTTCGCTTGCGGGACTTCCCGTTGGGGGCGAGTACAACATCACCGCCGGCAAACAGGGCTTCGCGGAAGCCCATGTGGACCACCTGTCGCTGGTTGGCGGAAGCACCGCGAATATCAATCTGCAACTCAATGTATCGAGCGGCGAAACACAGGTGACGGTGACCGGCGTGTCTGGCGAAGTGCGAACGGACGAACCGCAATTGGGCATTGATTTGTCCGAGAAGCAGATAGAGGAGACGCCTCTTCTCAATCGCAGGATCACGTTTCTTCCACTGTTGAACGCGGCGAATCGTCCAGCGATTAATCAGGGCGACGTTTTCATGAATCAGAACCTGTTCACCACCAATGGCGCCGGGCGCCGTCAAACCTGGTTTGACGTGGACGGCGCCACCGGCAACGACAGTTGGGGCCGGCAGACGATTTTCAGCACGCTTCCACTCTTCGCCGTGCAAGAGATGCAAGTGCTGGAAAACGGATTTTCGGCCGAGTACGGCGGAAGCACGGGCAGCGCGGTGAACATCGTCAGCAAGAGCGGCGGCAATCAATTCCACGGCGAGGTGCTGGAATTATGGCGGCCATCCGCCACGGAGGCGGCGCTATCCGGTTTCACGGCCACGAACGCAGCCAATGGCAACGATATTACCAGCGACACGCTTGGCCAATCCGCGGTATCGCTGGGAGGACCGGTTGGCGGCAGCGGACACACACACTTCTTCGGGTCTGGGGAATTCAGCCGGCAGGATCGCGCGTCGCCCATTATCTCGCCCGTCGCGCCCGGGAGTTTTGTCGGGCACTATCGCGGTTGGCTGGGGTTCCTGCGGGTGGATCATCAGATCAACGATCGGAATAACTTGTTTTTTCGAAGCAATCCGGACGCGTTTCACGACACCAATCCGAACGGCGCGGTGGGAGGCAATAGTCTGCCAAGCGTGGATCGCGTGTTTCGCCGGCGCACGTACTCGGAACAGCTCGGCGAGACTGCCGTGATCACCCCAACTCTAATCAACAGCGTGCGGCTGCAGTTCCAGCTTGGTTCGCCGATCACGCAATTCGATCCGGTGATTTTCGGCACGCAATTCCAGGTGCCGATCTCGACGGGGGGTACGTTCACGTCGGGCACTTCGCAGTCGGCGCTGTTGATGAATCGACAATATCAGATGAACGATACGTTGTCGGCTTCCTGGGGACGCCACCAGGTAAAGTTCGGTGCGGACGTAATTGTGGCGCACACCGGCGGCAACAGCAAAGAGTTCGGCGGACCCATCTATCTCGGCCAATTCGTGTACAAGCCGTGTTCGCTGGGGCTGGCGGTTTGCGAGAGCCAAAGCTATCTCGGCAACATCGGCAATGTTGCTTCCTACACGCAGAGTTATGGCATCGCGAACTACACGGTGAACGATGTGCTTTGGGCGTTGTTCGTGCAAGACGATTTCAAGGTGCGCCCCGACCTTACCCTCAACTTTGGCCTACGGTATGAGCAGCAGACCTTCACCGATTCGCGACTGGGGTTTGCGCCACGGGTTGGATTTTCTTATAACTTGCACGGAGACGGCAAGACGGCGATGCGCGGGGGGTTCGGCATTTATTATTCGCAGATCATCGACAATTCGCAGGCGAACTATACTCTGTCAGGGCCGACGGGCGTTTTCAATTACACCGCTGCGCCGGGCCAGGTAGGTTTCCCGTCCAACGTGGCCGCGGCGCCGCTTCCGGCATTCCCGGCAGGCGCGGCAGTGCCGCTTCGCTCGCTTTATATCCGCCCTGGCCGGCGGTCCGCGCTCGCTCAGTTTCTGGATACGCCTGCTCTGATCGGGTATCAGGACAAGCTGCTGAATCCTTATTCGGAGCAGTGGACTATCGGCATCGAGCGCCGTCTGCACACGGATTGGGTGCTTAGCGTGGATTACGTAGGATCGCACACGATACGGATCAACCGGCCGTTAGACGTCGACCCTCCCACGACCAGCCCGCGCACTGCGCCAGGCGCGGTCCAGAACGCGAGAGTCGCGAACTGCTCACGCCCATTGTGGGTGTCGTGGTACAAGCAGCACGGCGCAACTTGCGATTCGAACAATCTGAACCCGCCGCCGTATAGCACCATCACCAGCGACGTGAACAACGGCTACTCCTGGTACGATGCCTTGGACGTGAATCTCACGCACCGGTTCACCAAGCACCTTTCAATGTTGGCCAGTTACACCTGGTCGCACGCGATCGACAATGTGGATCCGGATGTTCCAGGGCAGAATCCGAACGATCCGAATTTCACGGGAAGAGTTGAAAACGGAAACGCGATTTTCGATCAGCGCCACCGGTTCGTGCTAAGCGGCGTGTATGTAGCGCCGCTGAAGATCAATTTCGGCGGCATCATGACGCTGGCTTCCGGGCTTCCGTACAATTTCACGACCGGTGTGAATAACAGCGGAGACACCGGGGCGACTACGGACCGGCCTGTGATCAACGGTGTGGTAGTGGGACGCAATATCGGGCGGGGCAGGGCGATCTACGACGTTTCGCCATTTATCGAGCGGCCTTTTTCTTTGGGGACCGAGCGCGTTCAACTGAATTTGCGCGCGGAAGCATTCAATGTGCTAAACCATGCCAACTTTGTGGGATTCAGCGGGCTGTACGGCAACGGCGCGACGCCCGCGCCGGGTTTTGGAACGCCACTGGTGGGGATCACGAATCAGCTTCCGGCGCGGTCGCTGCAGTTTTCGGCGAAACTGACGTTCTGAGGGAAAGTGCTTCAATGCACTTGTGAAGCCGGCACTATCAGCGATCCAACCTTGCCGGTTGCCCGGTCGAGAACGATTGCGCGGACGTTCACCAAGCCTGCTTTTGGGCGCAAATATTTGCCTAAAGGCATGCCGGTTTTCAGGACCGCTTCATAATTCGTCTGGTCCAGATCCAAATTCAGAGTCTGAAGACTGCTGTCCAGGATTTTGCCAGTCTTGTCTTGTTGGATCAACATCACGTCGACTCCGCCGATCCGATGGTTGTCTTTTTGCTCAAGGCTCAAGGAACGGATGTCGGCGGCCAGATAGGCTCGCAACAAATTTGGTTCGGGTTCAGCGACGTGTTCCAAACGCATGATGAGGGGAATAGCCGTGGCGTCCAGCGGACTCCAGAGTGCGTCCGCCAATTCATCCCGGCGCTGCCGATCGGTATGGGGCTCGTCGCTGAATGCGAAATAACCTTTGCGGTAGCGCACGTCCACGCCTTTTCGATCCACCTGGACTTTGATGTCGTGGAACTTGTTATCCAAGGAATCGGGGTCCGGATAAAACCCAAGTGTGTAGGTGAGATCGGAGTCCTCCATCGCCTTGCGCACGGCGCCTTTCAGATCCATCGAATTGTAAAAAGCGCGGCCGCCGGTTCGGTTGGCAAGTTCGATCATGGATTCGATTCCTTCGGGAAAATGATCCGTCGAAGGCGAGCCGGTCCGCCGGTCGGGGAGCAGCGCTGGAGAAGTGGCCGGCGACGTTCGAGTCATGGCGAACGAGGAAGAGCTAATCAATCCGCGCGCATCCACGGGATAGATGGCCATGTTCGCTTCGTTAATGGCGCGAACAGCCCGGCGGAGCTCCGCGTTGAAATCGTGGCGCTGCAAGAGTGGATTGATCGCGTTCATGTTCAGCGCCAACGGGAAGCCGGCGGAAATCCAGACCAAATTCTTCCGGCCCGGCAATCGCGCCACGTGATTCGCAATCGCTTCCAGGGCCTGCGCGGTCATGCGGACCCGGCTTTCGGTATCGAAATCGGATTCCATTTGAGCGGCGATGTCGAGGCTGCCATCGATTACGGGATTTGCCCCAATTCCCTGAGACGCGGGTAGGAGGGTGGCCGTGGATGGGCCTGTCTTGGCGGCTTCGAGCTCAAGGCTTTGGATGCCGCGAAAACCGGCGAGAGTGCGCTTTATCTCGCCGGCGTCGGCGGTGAAGTCAAGCAAGACGTTGAGTTTTCTGCCGAGCGTGTAGAGCGCAATCCGATCTTGCGGTTGCAGCCCCTTGATGAAATCCAGCAGCTCCTGCCGCGCGTATATTTGACTCTCGACCGGCGTATTCAGTCCGTCGAAAAGGATGACGGTGACAGTGGAGGGCCGGCCGGCCTGGTGCTCGATGTAATTCGAAAATGTATTCGGAGGTAAAGGCGGGGCCTTTTGGACTTGAGATTCCGAGGAAGTCACCGAAAACAGGCTGACGCCACGGAGCCGTCCCTGGTCGAGGATTGTGAAATCGCTCTTCTTCAGATTGGAAACCGGTCCGTTCTTGTCGTGGACCGTGACACTGATTGGCACAAGTCGCGTGGAGATACGGATGGTGGCGGATTCCTGCTGTGGGAATGCGGGCTGGACCGTAGTAACCAGCTGGACCGTAGTAACCAGGAGGATAAGCGCCAAGGGAAACGCGGACTTGGTCTTGATCATGGGCCGTGTTAAGCATAGCAATAGACGTGGAAGCCCACATTACGGGTACTGTTGTTTGGCGGTCAGGAGTCCGATGCGATTGACGCCAACGCCGTGGGCGATGTCGATTACGTTGGCGACATCTTCGAATTGCAGTTCTTTTGCGCCATCAACGAAGAGAACTCCATCGGGACGGACTGCGAACAAAGTTTGGAGGCGCTCGGAAAGTTGACTCAGCAGTACGGGCTGCGAATTGATTTCGATGGAGCCGCTTTCTTGAATACGTAGAACCAGGTGTTGTGGATTGGGCGGAGCGGGTTGATTTTCCAGAGGCGGCTGGGGTACGTCGGACTTCAATCCTGTCGAGGGGTGGGGCAGGACCATGAAGATGATGAGCAGCACCAGGAGAACGTCGATTAGCGGGGTTACGTTGATTGCCGCCGCGGTTTTATTGGAGCCCAGTGCCATCGCCACGGCAGTATAGACACCTGGGCCGGGGGAAAGTTCCCGGCATTTCGGAACGCTCGCTTACGAAGCTGTGAAAAAATCGCTTTAAGATCCACACAGGCAAAAAAACAGGGTGACAGGCACCACCGTCCACGCGCGTAAAGCGTATGCGCATGCTTCGATGTTCGGGCGGCTTGGGAGGGCGGAGCCTGTCACCCTATTTTTTCAGACGCGTAAGCCGGACCAGTGTTCGCAGATGATGATTGAGTTGGCGGGATTTTGAGTCGAGTATTTCAAGCCGACTGGTCCGATCAGCCGATCCGGGTCGATGGGAATGTGTTCACGCAATTTCGAAACATCCTGCGATGCCGCGTAAAGCACGCCGCGCACGGAGTACTCATAGAAAACCAAGCCGTCGTGCACTTCGGTGATCATCGCGTCGCCCAAGCGGCCGTGAAGATTGACTGCCAGGCGCCGCCGCTGCTCACGATCCTTCGGATGTTTTCGAATGCGAAACAGAATATAGACGCCCACTATAACCAACGCCGCCGGGATCGCCAACATCCAGACTGTCATCGGGCTTATCCTTGCGCGACAACGTGGTTCTCCAGAACGCCGAGGCCTGCAATATCAATTTGGACTCTTGATCCTGGTTGCAGCGGGCCGACTCCGGGTGGAGTGCCGGTGGCTATCAAGTCGCCCGGCTCCAGCGTCATGAAAGAACTGACGTAGGCGATCACCGCATTTACGTCGAACAGCATTTCCTTCACCGAGCCATCCTGTTTCTTGTCGCCATCCACGAAGGTGCGAACCCGGAAACTGGCAAAGTCGACTTCCTCTTTCGGAATAACATAGGGCCCGGCGGCGCAGAAGGTATCGAAGCCTTTGCCGCGGGTCCACTGCCCATCTTTCTTTTGCAGATCGCGGGCAGTCACATCGTTGACGCAGGTGTAGCCCAGAATGTAACCGGACGCTTCGTCGCCGGCGACATTCCGGGCGCGTTTGCCGATTACGACGCCGAGTTCACCTTCAAAGTCCACGCGCTGCGACAGCTTCGGGTAAACGATCGCGTCGCCGGAAGCAATGAGCGAGGACGGGGGCTTCAGGAAAATCAGCGGTTCAGCGGGGACTTCGTTGCCCAGTTCCTTGGCGTGCTCGGCATAGTTGCGGCCTACGCAGACGATTTTCGAAGGTGAGCACGGAGGCAAAAGACGGGCAGCGGGCGGCAGCTCCGAATAATCGCCGCGGCGGACATCGGGATCGGAATCGGGCGCGGTTGACGGCGTGTGAGGGTTCAGGCTATAGCGAATGATTTTCATGGTGCGATGGCTTCGACGGGCGGCGATTGGTCACTCGGGTTTCCGGTTTGATCGATGGCGGAAATCCGATAGCGATAGTGTTTGCCGGATTCGATTTTGCGATCCGAATAACTGGGACCTTCCAGTCCCTCGGCGATCTTGACGAATGGACCGCCGTCTTCCGAGCGGTACACCTGATACGCCTTGAAATCGGATTCAGTATTTCGATCCCACGACAGCTCGATGGCACCGACTCCGGCCGAAACATTCAGTCCGGTTGGAACGGCGGGCGGGAAGATGTCCTTCGGCGTGATGCTTGCGGGGCCCAGGACATCGCTCTCGGCTTTGTCGTGAAAAGCCTGGACGTAATAGTCGTAAGTCTTGCCGTACTCGGTGGAGGCGTCCAGATACTCCGGCTTGTCCGAGGTAGCGAGCAGAATGGGTTCTTTTTCCTGGGCGGGCTTTCGAAAGACGCGAAACGATGTTTGGTTTGGAGCGGCCCAGGTTAGCCGGACGCCTTGTGCAATCGAGTCCGCGTGGAGATTCTCAGGTTTCGCCAAGGGTTGCTCGACGCCGACGGCAACGATGTTCGACCATGCCGACATTCGTCCTCTAGGATTTCCGATGCGCACCGCGAGCAGCACTTCTTTGCCGATGAATTCCTGGGCGAGCGTTTCGAAATGGACCGGGCCGGTCTGCTTGGGAATCGGGACATCCAGCCGCTTGACGGAGGCGGCCCAGGTATCGGCGCGGAATTCGCCGCCTGCGTTTGGACCGACGCGCAATTCCAGGACGCCGACCTCTTTCAACAACAGGCCTTCGGTGGTCTTTGGTGGGATGGTGAAATGAATGTCGATCTTATCGCCGCGTTCCACCGCGGTTAGATCGGTCACGGTCATGGGGATGTTCAGGGCTGGATAGAGCGGCTCGCCGACGGATCCGCAGGCGGCGAGTAGGAGAGAGAGGCACAGAACGACGAGACAAGGTAGGGCGGGGCGCGTGCTCATCGCTAGAGGATGTACCGGCTCAGATCCTGATCCTTCACGATGTCGGCCAATTGTTTGCGCACATAAGCGGCGTCGATTTTCACGTTCTTTTTCTTGAGGTCCGGGCCGGCGAAGGAGATCTCTTCCAGCATTTTCTCCATGATGGTGTGCAGACGGCGGGCGCCGATGTTTTCCGACATTTCGTTGACGCGCGCGGCGAAGCGGGAGATTTCCTCAATGGAATCGTCCGTGAACGTGAGCTTGATTCCTTCCGTCTCCATCAGCGCCATGTACTGCTTTACCAACGCATTCTTAGGCTCGCGCAGGATGCGAATAAAGTCCGCCTCCGTGAGCGATTTCAGTTCCACACGGATTGGAAAACGGCCTTGCAATTCAGGAATGAGATCGCTGGGCTTGGAGACGTGAAAAGCGCCGGCGGCGACGAAGAGAATATGATCCGTGCGCACAAAACCGTGACGCGTATTCACGGTGGTGCCTTCCACGATCGGCAGAATATCGCGCTGCACGCCCTCGCGGCTGACGTCCGGACCGTGACCGGATTCGCGGCCCGCGATCTTATCGATTTCATCGAGGAAGATGATCCCGTTGCGCTCCACGCGCTCCAAGGCAACGCGCGTAACCTGATCCATGTCGATCAGTTTCTGTTCTTCTTCCTGGACGAGGTATTCGGCCGCTTCGGCCACGCGCATCTTTCGCTTGCGAGTGCGCTGGCCGAATAGTCCCGGCAGAACGTCCTTCAAATTGACGTCCATCTCTTCCATGCCGGAGTTGGTGCTGATCTCGAACGTCGGCCCTCGATCGCGGACGTCGATCTCCACCAGCCGGTCGTCCAATTTCCCGGCGCGCAATTTCTCGCGCAATTTCTCTCGTGTACGCTCGGCGCTTTCGGAGGCTTCCGGCTGCGGCGGCATCAGCAAATCCAGCAGACGCTCCTCGGCGTTGCGCTCGGCGCGCTCGGCCACTTCTTCGAGGCGCTCTTCGCGCACCATGTCGATGGAGATGTCCACCAGGTCGCGAATCATGGCTTCGACATCCCGGCCGACGTAGCCGACTTCGGTGAATTTGCTGGCCTCCACTTTCAGGAACGGCGAGTTGGCAAGCTTAGCGAGGCGGCGCGCGATCTCGGTCTTGCCGACACCGGTAGGCCCGATCATGAGGATATTCTTGGGCATCACCTCATCCGCCATTTCAGGCTCGAGTTTCTGGCGGCGAATGCGGTTGCGGAGGGCGATGGCAACGGCGCGCTTGGCATCGGCCTGCCCGATGACGTACTTGTCGAGTTCCCGGACAATCTCGCGGGGAGTCAGCTCATCCAGCAGCGGCGCCTCGTCGAGAGGCTGGCCCGGCAGATAAATTACCATTTAGCCCAACTCCTCAAAAGTGACGGATTCGTTGGTGTAGATGCAGATCTGAGCCGCGATCTTCATGGCCTTTTCGGCGATTTCTTTCGCTCCCAGTTTAGTATTTTCGACGAGCGCGGTGGCCGCGGCTTTGGCGAATGGTCCGCCGGAACCGATGGAGGCTACTTCATTGTCGGGCTCGATGACGTCGCCATTTCCACTGACAATGAAAGTGCTCTGCGGATCGGCGACGAGCAGCAAAGCTTCCAGGTGACGAAGGACGCGGTCGGTTCGCCACTCCTTGGCCAGTTCCACGACACTGCGAGGGAGATTGCCGTTATGCTGTTCCAACTTGGATTCGAAGCGCGAAAACAGCGCGAAAGCATCGGCGGTGGATCCGGCGAAACCAGCCAGAATCTTGTCGCTGTAAAGGCGCCGCAACTTTCGGGCGGACGATTTGAGGACTTCCTGACCCAGCGTGACTTGGCCATCGCCGGCCATGACAACCTTTCCGTTTCTGCGAACGCAGAGGATGGTGGTCGAACGTATTTTTTCTTTCATTGATCGTTATCCGGTTCAGCGCTGACTGCGCCAGGGACCTGGTGCGGAAATTTCATTCTAGCAGGCGCTGGGCGGCTGGGGACTGGGGGCTTGGGGCT
>CATPCJ010000169.1 GCA_955652915.1 uncultured Bryobacteraceae bacterium | reverse complement strand
GAAAACGCTATTCACGATCCATGTTAGAGTGCCGAAATCGCTTATCTGGCGCGGGAACGTGGCGGTTGCAGTACCATTCGTTACCGAAGTGTTGGCCGCGAAGGTCGCCGCGGCGGGCACTATGGTTCCGGAGGGGCTGAGGAACTGCACTTGGATTCCCGTTGCACCAGAAAGGTCGTCCGTGATGGAATACGTCAACGTAACTGTTGCGGCCGCGGAAGTAACGTCGATGGCGGTTGGCGCAAAGGTGAAGTTAGTGAGAGCTGGCGGCGTGGTATCACTTGCCGACGTCACCGTAAGCGTGGATGGGAATCCCCCCGCCAAGAGATCCGCGGCGCCGAGAATCAGAGTATTGGCGGCAGCGTCGGTTACGGTGACCGAACCAACGTTCCAGGTACCAGCTTCGCTGAAACGGGGAAAGGTCACGGTCGCCGAGCTGGTCACAGTTAGCGCAGCGGGAAAGCTTACAGAAGCGGACTGCGTCTGAGAGCCGGAAGGGCTCACGAACGATACTTGGAAAGAGTTGGCGCCCGCCAGGTTATCTGTCGCGGTGAAGCCAACGACGACGTTCGCGGATGCGGCGCTGGTATTGATCGCGCCGGGAGTGAGACTAAAGCTGCTGAGACCGGGGGGCGTGTTATCAACCGCCGACGTGACTTGTAGGTTGGTTGCAAAACCAGCGCCCGCGATCGAGGCGGTGTTCAGAATCAGGGTGTTCCCGCCCGCATCGGCGACAAACACGTAGGCAAGCTGCCAAGTGCCCGCGGGGCTGAAAGCGGGGAAACTAATCGCCAATGAATCGCTGATGGGACTGGCGGGCGCATTGTAAGTCTTGGAAGCGCGCTGGAGGAAAGTGGCGGAAGGGTCCTGGAAAGCGGCTTCAACATAGAAAATGCCTCCACTTGCGCTACTCGCAGTGTAGTTCAGCGTCACCGTGGCGGCCGCCGCGCTCGTATTTATCGAGGCCGGCGTGAAGCTCAAGGCCGTAATATTCGGAGGGCTTTGAGCAAGCCCTACACTGGGCAGAACCAGCAGCACTGCGAACAGCGCCACGAAACTCAGCAGTCCAGCAATAAATCCGCTCTTCATGACACACTTCTCCTATACACTACAATTCATCAATCAGGACGAAACCGTGGGAAACCGCTACCTTTCCGCGAGTTTCTACGCCGCGGAAAGGTTAACGGCTATTTCGCAAAACAAGGATGCGTCTAAACTCTAAATCGTTGAA
Organism: uncultured Bryobacteraceae bacterium; assembly: GCA_955652915.1. Taxonomy (GTDB): domain Bacteria; phylum Acidobacteriota; class Terriglobia; order Bryobacterales; family Bryobacteraceae; genus Palsa-89. Next base: position 13,241 of record CATPCJ010000169.1, on the reverse strand, counting down.
GCGGGACACCCGCCGCTGAAAGTGCCATTACTCCCATTCTGGAACACAGAGTTGTTGCCGCCACTACAGATTGTGCCGCCGTTGGTGTTGACAGCGGTGGTGTTCGCCGAGTAAAGAGTGTTGAAGGTAGACATCGTTGCTCCGCCGATGCTTAGGATGCCAGTGACGTTAAGACTGATCGTGCTGTCGGAGACGGCCACTTGCGATCCATTGCCGCCGAGGCTGTTCTGGTTGATCGCATTGGTGCTCCCATAGATTGTACTTTGGTGGACCGTGAACCTGGCCCCATTCTGGGCGCTTATGCCATTGCCAGTGTTCCAGATGGCCACCCTATCCAAGTCAATGACATTTACAGTCCCAGTGGAGTTCGCCTGAACGCCATTGGCGCAATCATGAATCCTGACGTCCGACAGGGTCACGAATACCAGCGCACTGTTGGACACTTGGACTCCGGCCTGGGTCTGTTCGTATATGTTCATGTCATACAGGTGCACGGCTTTTGCGGAATTGATCACAATCCCGTTCAATCCCGTTGGGCCTCCGACTCCGGCTCCGACAATGTTCAAGCTTCGAAGAGTGACGACATCGGTGGTCGCCGCATTGATTACGATGCCATTGGTTCCCGAATTCAGCACGCCGCCCGTGCCGGAATCGCAATCGATGGTGATGGCCTTCGTGATGTTTAACGCTCCGAATCCACCTGGATCGAGACAATCGATCTCGCCCCAGGCGGCGGTCTTCGAAATGGCGCCGGCAAAAGTCTTGCAGGGAGCGGTTCGGCTGCACGGGTTGGCGTCATCGCCCAGGCCGGACACCCAGGTACGGGTGGCCTGAGCGCTGGCCGTCGCGCTAAACGCGAACACTACAATCAGACCTGCTAGAAGGTTCAAAACAAATTGCGATTTTTTCATAAATGACGCTCCCTTTTTCATAGATTGAAATTTACTTCTATACTGCTACCAGCATCGTGAAGTGTCGTCACGCTTCGTTTCACTTCGATCGCCGATTTTCATTGTGACCTTAGCGGACCGTTCATGCCAGCCGCTGATCATCAACCCACAAGGCCAGAATTGTACCCTGAACTACGAACAAGAGTCAAGGTCTAACTGTTCTAAAAATGATGGCCGGTGCCAGCCTGATGAAAAGAAACGTAATGATGGTCTTTCCTTTCTTCAAAGTGATTGATACAGCGGCTGTGCAATCATAAGATATCTGGGCGTGCTGACGACGATCTATCTCTTGAAAGCTGACAAGGTTCATCAGTCCTTACCCCAACAACGGCGCGCGACTTCGCCGGAACACCGAACGTGGTTGCACTGCGATTGTAGCCAGCTCAATGCTTAACACCGCCCGCCTCCAGCGTGAGATACTCTCTTGAAGCTGCCGATTCTGTTGCTCCAATCGACTGCTTCTCTCATCCGACTGAATCATATGCAGTAGTATGCAGTGTGAGCTCATCAATTTTCGTCAAGCAGCTTTACCCGCATTCACTGCGGCCGGCTAACGGAGTAAGTGGAGCTGAAGATTTGGGTTGTTCGGGAATGAGATGTAGAATAAGGGTGGTCCTTGGCGTGGAACAGGCTGCACGGAGTGCTTACCCTTGCTTGGACGGTATAATTTGCCAGGCCCGAAAATGGTATTAGACCCGGCCGGCCGCAGATCGGAGTAGACGAGGACTTCATGGAGGAATTGGTGATCTGGGGCGCCGCGAGTCAGGCGCTGATCGTGGCGGACATCATCCGTTTGCGAGGGCAGTATGAAATCACCGGTTTTCTGGATGACGTTAATCCGGAGCGCGCTGGCACGCAGTTCTGCGGCGCGACTATACTGGGGGGCGAGGAACAACTGGGGCAGTTGCTGCAGCGGGGAATCCGACACATCATTTGTGCCATGGGCAGCGGCCGCGCGCGGCTCCGGCTCTCGGAGTTGGCTCGCGCCAAAGGATTTCGATTGGCCACCGCTATCCACCCCCAGGCCGTAATCGCCGCTGGTGTACCGATTGGCGCGGGTACGGTGATTTGCGCCGGCGCCGTAGTGAATCCGTATGCCAGGCTTGGCGAAAATGTGGTAGTTTTCACAGGCGCCAGCGTTGATCATGAAAGCATCATCGAAGACGGAGTTTGGATTAATATCGGCGCACATCTGGGTGGGCATGTGATCGTCGAGCGCGCCGCAACCGTAGAGATTGGAGCGATCGTCGCCGGGAACGTCCGAATAGGGGCGGGCTCTGTTGTGGGAGCGGGGTCTGTCGTTCTGGACAACATTCCCAACAACGTGCTCGCCTATGGCACGCCAGCAAAAGTGATTCGGGAACTTACCAGTGATGACCTCTAATAGGCGTCAAGATGCCGGCCAGGCGCGGCCAATCTGCCATCGTGCGCTGACGGGCAGGCAGGTTTGAGGTCTTTCAGCTAGAGAAACGCGCATGGCCAATGACAAGATTGTTCTGCTTACGCTTCCATCCGACCAGGGTGACATCCTCAAGGACTATATTCAATGGCATCTCGATCTAGGCGTAGACCTTATAATTGCACAGGATTGCGGCTCCTCGGATAATACTCATGAAATTTTGGATCTTTTCTCCAATCAAGGTTACCTGCAATGGTCCCTTTTGCCGGATAGGAACCTATTGAGATATAAGCCGACCGACTCACTGGCGAGAATAGCCATCGATCAGTATGGAGCCGATTGGATCATCATGACCGACGTGGATGAGTTTCTTTGCCCTAAAGGGGGTAATTTGAGGCCAATCCTGCAACGCGCCGCGGAAGATGGCATTACGGCGATCAGCGTGCCCTGTTTCAATATGACCGGCCGCGCCGTTGAACCAGGCAAAAGCGCGACGGAAACGCTGACTCTGCGCGTGGACCGGCCAATTATGGGGACACAGGACCAAAGGCTTTCAGGAGATATCGCCGCACCTTACATCTTCATGGAGTGCCCTCCGAAAACTATCGTTAGGGCATCGGCATTTGTTGAATATGGCCCAGGGTTCCACTATGTATTAACCAATCAGGGGAGGACCGAACAACTTCCGGATCTGTATTTGCTGCATTATCAAATTCGAGGATTCGATAAATTTGAGACCAAGATCTCTAATGCAGCCGTATTCTTTGAGGAGAATAATCATCTGGAGACCTGGTGGGGATGGCATTGGCGGCGCTGGATTCGATTGAATCGGGAGGACCGCTTAAGAGAAGACTACGACAGCCAATTTGTGCCGGAAGAGCGCGCGCGGGAACTGATACGGGAAGGCATCTGCACGGTGGATGAGACCATTGTCAATTGGACCAAGAACAGGAATCGAGATACTCAGTAAAGAGCCGGATTGGCGATCTAGCGTTTTTTGGGGGCACGCCGGCATTTGAAGACGCCCTGCACGTGGGGCGGCCGAATATTGGCAACCGCCGGAAGTTCGACGAGCGCGTACACGACATTCTCGATCGCAAGTGGCTCACCAACGCGGGTATCTATGTAAAAGAGTTCGAGCGGCGCATAGCGGAATACGCCGGCGTGGAGCATTGCATCGCCACCTGCAATGCGACGATTGCCCTTGAAATTGTCATCCGAGCGCTCGGCATGGCGGGCGAAGTCATCGTTCCGGCATTTACCCACGTCGTGACCGCGCATGTCCTCCAATGGCTGGGGATCATCCCCGTGTTCTGCGATATCGATGCGCGGACCCACACCATCGATCCTAACCAGGTGGACCGGCTGATCTCATCACGGACAACCGGAATACTAGGAGTCCACCTGTGGGGCCGGCCGTGCGATATCGAGGCGCTCAGCGATATTGCCAAGCGGCGGAGCCTCAAGTTGGTTTTCGACGCCGCCCAAGCTCTTGGCTGCACGTATGGGGGCCGGATGATTGGCTCTTTTGGCACCGTGGAAGTATTTAGTTTTCATGCAACCAAGTTCCTCAATTCGCTGGAAGGCGGCGCTATTGTGACCAACGACAGCGAGCTGGCCCGCAAGGTCCGTTTGATGAAGAACTTTGGTTTTGCCGGCAACGACAGCGTAGAGTGCATCGGCACAAATGGCAAGATGAACGAGGTCTCCGCGGCCATGGGCTTGACGAATCTGGAGAGTGTGACGGACTTCATCTCCATCAATCGCCGCAACCACAAACAATACCAGGATGGCCTGGCGGGATTGGATGGAGTGGCGCTTCTGCCGTACCAGGAAGAACGGAGCTGCAACTATCAATACGTTGTGCTGGAGGTCGACGAAAGCAAGACTATGCTGACTCGAGATCAGGTAATGCGAATCCTTCACGCGGAAAATATTTTGGCGCGCCGTTACTTTTATCCCGGCTGCCATCGAGTGGAGCCTTACCGGACACTCTATCCGAACGCCCACTTGCACCTGCCTGAAACTGAATGCGTTGCTGCGCGGGTCCTCACCTTGCCGACGGGCCAAGTGATTACTCCGCGGATCATCAGCGCGATCTGCAACATCATCCGCACCGTGATCAAGAACGCCGAAGAGATAGGAAAGCTGTTGCAAGGGATGCCGGCCAATTGATGTTCCGGGGAGCAACCGTGAGCCACATCGGGAGATCCGGAGCTCCTGTTTAATGGGAGGGAGACTGTGTGATCCAGTCTAGTGTAGTGTCCAGGAATTAACTGGACAAACTTGGTCAGCAGGTTGGTGGCGCAGACGATCGCTTTCGAAGGAACATCGCCCGGTTCAGTTACCTGTGGGGCAGGATGGTATCCTGCAGGCCGATTGGCAATCGGCCCGCTAGCGATAGGCCGATTTACAATCGGCGGCAGGTTATCAACCTGCCCTACATAGGCGTGCTGTGCCGGCGCCTTGTCGCCTGCGTTGCTCGGGAGCTGGCAAGCCACGGAAAACGATGGCCTGCCCCACCCTACCCTACCCGTAATGACCTCCCCTATGCGGTGTGCGCTAAACTAAGAGCGCTGAAGTTCAAGGTGCCACGAAATCCTGACAATGGTTGACGACGAACGCGAACACAAGCCAGCCGTTTCGGTGGTGGTCGTGATATGCAATATGCCCCAGGTGGCGCCGCGGACGCTGCATTCACTGTCAGCCGCTTACCAGCGACACATCGGGCCTGGCGACTATGAAGTTATCGTGGTCGATAGCGGGTCCGATCCCCCCTTAGATCCGCTAATTATCGAGAATCTCGGCTGCAACTTCCGCCTGATCCGAATCGATTCGTGCTCGCCTGCTCATGCGGTCAATCGTGGTCTGGCCGAGGCCCGAGGCGACGTCATCGGTGTCATGATCGATGGTGCGCGCATGGTCACGCCAGGCCTGCTGCATTTCGCTCGCCATGGCGCGCGCCTCTATGACAAAGCCGTTGTCGCGACGTTGGGATGGTATCTTGGCTACGATTTTCACGAATGGTCCATACGGAGCGGATATGACGCGGCTCGTGAGGAGGCTCTGCTCAATTCTGTCTGTTGGCCCAATGACGGCTATCGCTTATTCGAAATCGGAACCATGGAAGAGTCTTCGCTGGATGGCTGGTTTCAGCCTATTTCAGAATCGAATGCCTTGTTCTTACGCAGGGAGCTGTGGGAGTCAATTGGCGGAGTTGACGAGCGCTTCGACAGTTTAGGAATTAACCTGGATACGTTCCATCGCGTCCTGGAGGAGCCCGGGGCGGAGCTGGTGATCCTATTAGGAGAGGCAACGTTTCGTCAATTGCACGGCGGAACGAGCGCGCACGTGACGCCCGACCATCGGCCCGAAAGCTCGGCCGAGTGGTCGAGTCAATATGAGGCCATTCGGGGGCGCCCTTATGATCGATTACGGCTCAAACATCCGCCGACGTACATCGGAACTTTGCCCCGGCCCGCGCTTGCCCGAGTGCTTTGGGCGGCTACCCACCCAACTTTGCGGCATTTTGAGCAACCGCTTGGCGACGACTTCGACAAGGATCTATGGACGCCGGCACTTCCTCCACCCTGCGCAGACGAGATCACTGGTAAACTAATCGGTTTGGCCGAAAATGAATTCCGTCAAGGTCATTTCGAGGCGAGTTGCACGGTGGCGCGTCTGATACGCCAGCACTCACCAGACGAGCCCCGGTCGCAGCAGATGCTTTCCCTTGGCGCAGGCTGCCTGCCCGCGGAAGGCCCGTTGCCTCCTCAGCGACTCGAGTACCATCTCGCCCTCGCTGAGGCCCATGAAATACTTGGCGAGAAGGACGCGGCGGCATCGAATTACCGCGCGGCGCTCACGTTCAACGGGGACTTGCCGCAGGCTCATAATGGGCTTGCCCGGTTGCGGATGCCGGGAGACGACTACCTGAAGTGGCTGGAGCGGCTGTACCGCTGGCTGAAGCCGGAAACGGCTATCGAAATTGGCGTTTTTGAGGGCGCCTCGCTCGCTCTATTCCGCCCACCCACGGTTGCCATCGGCATCGATCCCAGCCCCTCGGTGATTTTTCCCCTCAAGACAGAGACGCACATCTTCGCTGAAACCAGCGACGAGTTCTTTGCCAAGCGCCGTCATTGGCGTTTGCTCGGAGACCGCCCGCTGCCACTCGCATTCATCGATGGTCTGCATCTTTACGAGCAGGTGCTCAGGGATTTTATCTCTCTCGAGGCCTGTTGCGGGCCGCGCTCAGTCATATTGATCCATGATGCCGTTCCTTTGGATGAACGAACTCAAAGCCGGACTCACGAGACGACGTTTTACACCGGCGATGTCTGGAAAGCGGTGCTGTGTCTCAAGCTCTACCGGCCTGATCTGGATATCTTTACCATTGCGACTCCGCCGGCGGGCCTTACCGTAGTGACGGGACTGGACCCGGCATCGGTTGTGCTCAAAGATAATTACAAAGAGGGTGTCGCGCGATTCCGCGACACCTCGTTCTCAGCCATCGAATCGACCATGGAAACGGCGCTCAATATTGTGCCTAACGATTGGAGGATTGTTCGATCGCGCCTGAAGAGCTGCCAGCACGGTTGACGGGCATCTGCCCACAATTCCGGCCCTCGTCACGGCCCTGGAATCACAGCGCCTTCCGGCATCGCATCCAGTTCCGAGCGGGGGGCTTCCACGACGTCGTCCGGCCATCGAAACCCGCGCTTCTTGATCCAGTCAATACTTTGAACCCAGCGCTTGGAGCCATGCTCGACGAAATACACTTTGGCCGACTCTTCTCCACCGCCTGCAAGCCGAACCAATTTCCCTTCGTACTTCGAAACTGAAGCTGTCGATGTGGCCTTGGTTTCCGGGGATCCAACAGGGGATTGAGAACAGCCGGCAAGTAAGGCAATGCAGGACAGCAGGAAAAGCCCAACCCAATTCCTCGAGTTATTCATATATATAGTCACCTCTTTCCGATCCGTCAAGAATCTTCCCATCCGTATCCGCATTAGCCGTCCCCCGCAGCCTTTCCCGCCGACGAAAGCCGGACAACGGCCGGCGGTGGAGGCTGCTCCGGCACATACGCGTAATTCGTGATTTCCTCATCCGACAATCGGCGGATGTCTTCAGGCCAGCAGAATCCGGCTGCGCGGCCCCATTCCTCCGACACAACCCAATAGCGCAGGCCGCTCTGGATATAGAAAACTTTCTGGTCAAAGCCGCCGGAACGGGAGGCCGCCAAAAAACCGGCATCGCGAGGCTCCCAGCCCGCATCCAGACTTTGCGCTATGATGTCCGTCGGCGGAAGGCTATCGAGTTGAATGCGGATCCGGACGGACTTGTCCAGTTTGTCGCTTAGCCTCCGAAAGATCACAAAAAATTCTTGCTCCGTGGGACACGTGGCCCAGAACCGGGCAACCTCCACGCGCAGAAGTCCGAGCTCGAAACACCCCCGCAAAACCTCAAAGAACGATTCGGGCGTGAATACGTTGCAGCGGCAGGTGAGGTATCGATCGGACTCCGCCAGACGAGCCATCTTCATGGCTTCCGGCAAAGTATATGCTCTTCGCAAGTGTTCCTTGTGCAGCGTGCCATTCCACGCGCCGAGCACGGGTATCTCGGCCGCATTGGCAAACTGGTCGAAGGCCTGTCGAATCGATGGGCGGCTTAACTTTCCGAGGTGGGCATCCACCACATCGGCCAGCGCGGTGGTGTTGCGAAAGTAATCGGACATGTAGCGTTTATCTGCAATCGCCAGACAGATAACACCATTGGGCCACAGCATTTGCGTCACGCCATTCAAGAAACCGATCATGTCGGGAACATGCTCCAGCACGTGGTTGGCGATCACAAAGTGAAACCTTCGGGTTGCAACGGACTCCGGCAGGCCCACGGGATCCAGAACGTAGTCGATCCTTACCATATTTTCAGTCTGGATATTGGGATCGGACGAGTACCTGACCTTGAGCCCCTCCAGCGTGTCGAAATCGCCATAAAACATCCGGCCTGCATTCGGCCGCACCACCGGGCGATCGAGAGGGCGGATCTCAATTCCCTCGTGACGGGCGAGGTCGACACAACCCAGGAGCTTTTCATCGCGGCGTATCATCACTTGGCACAAATCATCGGGTATTACTGAGCACCTCGATGGCTTTGAGCCAGTCTACGGCTCGGGTAGCCAGGGTGCGTTTGGAGCGAACTGCATCATAAGCGGCCAGTGCCATTCGGGACCGCGCCTCCCCATCGGTTATCATCAATCGCAAGGCCGATTGCCACTCCTCCGGATCGGGTCCGCACAAAAGGCCTGTCTTTCCTGTTTCGACCGCGCGGGCATACGAGGGGAAATTGCTAAAAACTCCCGGGATTCCCAGTATTGCGTAATCCAAATACTTGATGTCGGACTTACAATAATTCAGTGACGTGTCCTCAAGTGGAGCAATGCCGAAATCCCATTTCATGTTGGTTGATGCCCAATGAGCGAAGTACGGATACGGGAAGCAGGAACCGGGGACAGGGTGCCGTGTCACCGCAAGTCCATCCAGCCCCTTGAGGACCCTGTCATCCACGGTGCCGCCGGCCAACTGGAACTCCACGCGGCCTCTAAACTCGTGCAGCACTGCGCGGAGCGGTTCCAAAACCATCATGAGATCGCCCGCATGGGTTGCCGTTCCCATATAGCCGAACACCACGGGCCCGCCGCCGATGTCGCGTTGGCGCTCCGCTACTTCGGCCCGGATGTCGGGGAAGAGTTGCTCATCGAGGGCATTCGGTATTACGACGATTCGCTTATTGAGGGCCTTTAGCCGTTCCGCCAGTTGGGGCGTCGAAACAATAACTCCGTCGGCCTCGCGCAGGAAATAATGGACCGCACTCCTTTTCTCCGAGGTGATTTCCTGGTGCAATGGTTCGTCCGGATCGAGATCCAAAAGGTTGTCATCGATTTCGTAGAGAAAGCACGCACATCGGCGGCGAATCCGCTCAACCAGGGCCTCCGCCCGGGGCAGTGAAACGTCGCGACGCCAAAAGCGCTCCAAAATGACGACATCGAAAGATTCATCGGGTAGATCTACGCCGTCATGAACGTCAACCGCTTCCCTGATCGAATAATGCCGGAGTGGTCGCAGAAGGCGAATGAAAGCAGTCGCATGGTACTGAGCATCATGGCCGTGCTCGCAGAGAACAAGGACCTTCTTCGCAACCGGAAAAGGCGGCGCCGGGATCACAGGAGTTTCCGGTTGTTGCATCCTGGTGACCGCGCTATCGTCCGCTTTCGTGGCGTAAGATGCATCAGAATCAGCTTCGCGGGTATGATGATGCTCCCAGGTCCCGCCGCTCATGGGCATTGTCCTCGCACGAGCGCCGCCGATGGGGGTGGTCCGTCAGCAAGCCGGTAACGAGCAATGTCATTATCTACTGCCCAGAGGATGTCGTCTGGCCACTTGAAGCCGGCATCCAGAGCCCACTGTGCCTCCGTGACGTAATATCGTAGCGGTCCGCGGGCATAGAAAATCTTCCCCTCAAAACTGCCAGAGCGGGAACCCAGCAACAGGCCCCGGCTTCGGTCGGGCCAACAGGTGGAGGAACACGCGCAGGTGATTTCGGGCGGCGGCAAACTGTCCAGTTGTATGTGTCTCTTGCTATCCCGGTCATAATCCAGGATGGACTTGCGCAGGGTCACGAAGAACTCTAATTCATTAGGAGCGGCCGACCAGAAGTGAGAGACCTGAAGATCCACCAGATCTAATTCGAAAAGGCCACGCAAAAGACCAAAAAATGAGGCTGGAGTGAACACATGACAGTGGCAGTCCAGATACCGGTCCGATTCAGCCACTGCACGCGCAAAATGCCATGCCTCCTGGATGGTATGCGCAGGTGCGACCTTTTCCTCGTGGAGAGGTCCGCTCCACGCGTCTACACAGGAAACATCTCTGTAGTTGAGGAAATGATCGAAAATCTGCCGGCTCGACGGACGCTTCAGATGCCGCAGGTGCGCGTCTATCACATCGGCCAGTACGGTGTCATTGCGGAAGTAATCAAACGTGTAGCGCTTGTCGGGAACCGCCAGCGACAGGAAGCCGCCCGGCCGCAGGACCTGAGTGACGTCTTTGAGGAAGCCGATCATGTCGGGGACATGCTCGATCACATGGCTGGCGATAACGTAATCGAACTGGCCGATGCCAACTACTTCAGGAAGCGGTCTGCCTCCAGTGACGTAATCAACTGAGACGATGCGCTCCTTGCAAACGTTGGGATCCGCGGCGTACTTCTCCTTCAGCTCCGCTGTCGAGGCATGATCCACGTAGGAGATCTTGGCCTGCTGTTTATCGACAACCGGTTGGGCCAGCGGTCCGATTTCAAGGCCTTCCAGCCGAGCCAGATCCAGCATCCCAACCAGCTTTGTGGAACGATCGAAAACCATTATCAAACTTGTGCTGCCAAATAGCTTACGCTCGGGGGTGGGACTGGCTTGCCTTCCAGGAACAGAGCACTCAAGATATTGAAAGCGGCTTGCTCGGGCCAGAACCGCACGACATCGCTCGCGGCCCGGCGCCGCATGTTGGTCAATAGCTGAGTATCTTCAATCAGAGTGCCGATTGCCTGCAGGCAAGCAGCCTGGTCTGAAGTATCGACAACCAATGCATTCTCCCCATGAACGGCAAAGGCGCTTGCTCCTCCGCTTTGGGGTAGAACAACGGCTGCTCCGCTGGCCATGGCTTCCAGGGCAGTCAGGCCCATCGCCTGGTAATGGGAAAGATCGACGAAAATATCCTGCGCGCTCAGCAGTGCGGCCATCTGCTCCCGAGTCCGCAGCCCGTGATTCGTCCATCGGAAATTACGCGGTAAATCCAGAAAATCCGAGTTATACGAATCTACACCAAACAGATGGATGTCTACGCGATCGCCATGCCGCCGATCCACTTGGGCCAGAACCTCCATCGTTTCACGAGCTGCGCGGCGCGGGGAGTTGGGCCTAATCATGGCGCTTATGTTCAATTTACCGTTTAAACGGACTAGTCGTGGACGAAACAGGTCAACATCGCAACTAGGCCCTATTACCGCGCAGTCGACGCCTGTGTGGCTGAGTACTTCGTCCCGGTTCCAGGCGGTCTTGGTGAATCGGACCATGCTGGAACTCAGGCTATATGAGGAGAAGGCAGCGCTATGCTCGGCGGAGTCCGCTGGAAAGAACTTGGGCTCAAAGTCCTGGATGTAATACCCCGCAATCGGAGCACCCGCTCCACGGGCGCAGTGTTCAACCAGAGGCACGGAATGATAGGCGGTTGCGATGACCGCATCGTACCCGCGGACGGCATCGGGCACATCGGTTCCGGTGGGGACGAAAACGACTCGCAGATTGAGACCCGGATACCCTGCTTCAAAGGCTGGCCGGTTGGCGAGCAAGTTAACGATCAAGACGTCCGCACCGAACTTCTCCATCGCCAGCGCCTCTGCGAGCACCACATTAGGTCCGCCGCATTGCTGGCCAGCCGGAAGCACGAATGCAATCCGCTTACCTTCCCACCGGCGGCGGCCCTCCTCAATCAGGCTCTGGCGCGCAAACATCTGGCTGGCGCGAGCACGGATACCGAGCAAAACCAGGTGGTCACGAACCTGCTTCACGCCCTGGTCGATCAAAGCCCTCTTGTGCTTGGTGCCCAGCATCCGGTCGGCCACTGCGCTCAGCTCGTCACGGCGCTTCACGGAGTAGCTCCTGGTCTGAGCGTGGTACACATACGCATCGTCGGAAACCGCCAACACCCAACCTGCCGCGCGGGCCCGGAGGCAGTAGTCGTTCTCCTCGCCATAACCCCGGCCAAAGTTGACTTCGTCAAAATAACCCAAGCCCTCCAACACCTGACGCTTGATGAGTAGGCAGAAACCATTCAAGAACGGAATTCTCGGATAGATGCGGCCCGTGGATGCCGCCACAGCCCGCGCCATGTCATGAGGTGTCCAGCCCCCAGGCAGTTCATTGGCGGCCCAACCGTCCTCTCCAAAAATCTCGGGTATGGACTGCCAGGAAGCTCTATTGCTGAGCGGTCCAACAATGCCGATGTGCGAATCGGATTCGGCACACATGACCATCCGGTCCAGCCAGTTCTTGGTCACGATGGTGTCGCTGTTGAGGAGCACGACGTGTTCGCCACGTGCCGCGCGGAGACCCCGGTTGGCGGCCAATGTGTACCCACTGGCCGTATCGCTGCGTAACAGCAGGGCGCCCTGCTGGGCGGCGAACCGGCGAAGATATTCACACGTCCGCGGTTCGCTGCCGTCATCAACCAGCACCAGTTCATAGGGCGGGAAGGTATGACGCAGAATCGAGCTGAGGCAGGCGCGAACGTGCTCGAGGGCATTATGTATGGGCACAATAATGCTCACCAGCTCGCGGTGTGAGCGGACGGCAAAGCGCTCCTGTAGCTTTATGCCCTCCGGCGCTGGCTCCTCCGGATCGGCATGCGTCCGCCGGCCTTCGGCCGCCCCGTAGAGTACATAATGCAGCAACGGGTTCATCCCGTCGGATGCCACGTCGGGATATTGCGTTAAGTAGAACCGTGTATCGAAGACAGAGCTGGGGTTATAACCCTGACTTGCTCCCAGCCGAAAATAGTGCTCCGCAGCCGGCCCCCCCCACGCCTCGGCTTCTGGATAGGTCCGAAAGTAATACTCTTGATCGACCAGCGGAGCGATCCGCTGAACTTCCCACGGGCTACCCGCTGGTGTGCTGCCGGCCACTTCCGGCTCCCGCGAGTCCGCGCAAGGCGCCTCCTCTGGATCGGCATGCGTCCGCCGGCGTTCGCCCGCCCCGTAGAGTACATAATGCATCAAAGGGTTTAAGCCCGAGGAATCCCCGACGGGATATTGCGTTAGGTAGAACCGTGTATCGAAGACAG
>CATPCJ010000168.1 GCA_955652915.1 uncultured Bryobacteraceae bacterium | reverse complement strand
CTCCAGCAGTTCCCGCACGCTCCAAATGTGATCGGCGATTCCAGCGGCCATTGCAGGCGTGACCCGCAGTGATTTGTGAACCCGGCAAAAGTTGTAGAAAGTGAACCAGCAAGCAACCGCTGCCCAGTGATTCTCAAATTTCTTGCTGAAGGCATTCGTCAGGCGAGTGAACCGGCGCGTGCCCATGCGGACACTGAGATTCTGTCGCTCGACGATGCTCGTGCAAATGCGCTCGGGGTCGGGTTGACCCATGACTGGGACTACCTCCACGGAAGAGACTTCGGCGGGGCTGTACCGCGCGTCGCCTTCGACCGCAGCGCGATAGACCTTAATCAACATCGCGAAGTCGCAACGGTCATGCAGCGTGGTTGTGATCGCCGAACGGTAAGGCGCGAACCCGTCCGTGGTGATTTGGAAATGTGACGGCGAAGTAGCCAGCCGCAAACCTTCAATGAAAACGTCCGTGGTGGATTGGTCGCGTTTGCCGAGTGCGATATTCAAAACCAATTTAGTGTTCCGCTCAATCGCGACAAATGTATAGGCATCGCCCGCTCCCGGATCGTCTTGCGGTCGAACGCGCTTCTGTTTCTTGCCGATGAAAGACCAAAGTTCGTCGCATTCCACGTCCTGCACCTTTACGTTGCGGATTTTTTCGGCCATGATCCGTTCGCACTTTTCACCGGCGAGGACCAAGAGCTTGAGGATGGTCTTTTGGTGAACGTCCGTGAGCCGGACAACGCTCGAAACGCTGTTGCCTTCGAGCAGGAGCTTCAGGATCATTTCGGCTTTCTCGATGGGTATGTACATGCCGTCTAACGGCTTATCCTGAGGCGCAAGGAACGTCTTGGAGCACTGCTGGCACTTGAACCTCTGTGTTCCCTTGCGGTCTTTACCGTGCTTCTGGCAGGCTGTCTTGCAATTGTGACAGGTCATGGAATCTCCTCTTGAGTTCCACAGCCTGAAGCCTGATAATGAGATTGCGAGTCTGTACGGCTTCGGCTGTGCGGATAACAGCCCCGGTCGGTGCTTCAACACTGGCCGGGGCTTTTTGCTTCATGCTTAAGTATAATGCTGGCATCCCAAAACTGCAAGCATTATTTATTTTGTGCTTGCATTCTATGCTGGCATGCGGTACCTTTGGACATGGACAAGATTGAGCCGAGACGTGCCAAAGAAGGCCGCGTTCAGCCGAAGACGGGCCGAGCAGCTGGAGGTGTCGCCCGGATGGATAAGCTAACTGCCGAACAGCGCAAGGAACTTGCTCGTGGGGCCGCGAAGGCAAGGTGGCAGCAGCACAATGATGCTGGCATAGAAGCCGCCGGACAAAACGACTACCAACCTATAATCCTGGAAGATAACAAACAGAAAACACAAAGTTTACCGGTTGCGAGATGGCCGGGCGTTTTGACAATCGGAACAAGCGAAATTCCGTGCTATGTCCTTGATGATGATAGGCGCGTAATCACTCGCACTGCGGCTACTGCGGTATTGACGGATGACAGGGGTGGTGGCCAGCTTGAAAAGTATGTGATGGTGGAAAACCTGCGAGGATTTGTGCCGCCGGGGTTCAAGGATCAGATGATTGAATTCTTCATTCCTGGTGTTAGCGCCCCCAACACAACCACGCGTGGCATCTCAGCAGAAAGCTTCGTTGAAGTGTGCCAAGCGTATGTAAGCGCATTCGAGAGCAACGCTCTTACTACGGACCGCCAAAAGGAGATCGCTATCAAGGCCGCCATGTTCCTAGCAGCCTGCGCAAAGGTTGGCCTGATCGCGATGATTGACGAAGCGACCGGCTACCAGTACGAACGCGCTAGCGACGCTCTGCAAATTAAGCTCAAGCTATATTTGGCTGAGGAAATGCGAAAGTGGGAAAAAACTTTCCCAGATCAACTGTGGGAGCAATTTGGAAGGCTGACCAACTGGAAGGGATCTATCCATTCGCGTCCAAAATACTGGGGAAATCTAGTGATGGAACTCATTTATGGATATTTGGATGCAGACGTTGCGCAGTGGCTTCGAGAAAACGCACCGAAGCCGCTAAAGGGTCAGAACTACCACCAGTGGATGACTCAGCAATATGGCTTGAAAAAGCTAATCGAACACATCTGGAAGGTAGTCGGGATTGCTAGCACCTGTGAGGATCTAAGAGAACTAAAGCGTAAGATGGAAGAACTCTACGGTAAGGAAGGTTTTCAGTATTCATTTAAGCTGGTCCCGAACCGAGAGGGCGGACCCGCGTGATCCACTGGCGGCCCGCACTCGCGAGGCCGCCACCAAGACCCACACAGAATTATCTGACTACCGATTAACTCATCTCAACTGCGTTTCGTAATGATATCATCTTGGCTGCAGGAATTCGCCACCGGGAACCACTTCACCAGTTGGCTGGGCTTGGCTTGTGTCCCGCAACGAGACTAGTGGCGGCAAGGTGCTGAACCGGCGGACTCCCAAAGTCGTCGACCCCGCCGAACCGCATTCCGCCAGGCGGCCAGCGCATTCCGTAGTCGAAGTTATCTGGGCGCCCAATATCGCCGTTGGCGGACCAGACTGGGAGCACCCAAGGGCATCACGGCCGTGGCGCGCGAGCTAGCGTGCCTTTTTTATCGACTTCTCAAACAAGGTCAACAATACGTTGACAAAGGCACCGAGTATTACGAGCAGCGCCACCGGGAACAGCAGATCCGGCTTCTTTTCAAAAGCGGCAAACAGCCTGGTTTACAAGTAGTTTCGCCCACTCCTGTCCAAACCTGACGCAGAGGTGGTTTCTGGAAAGTGCGTACGCCACATTAGGTTAACGCTTATGGTCCTAAAGGGGCGGCGCAGACGAACGACGATGCCTCGTCGATGCTTCCGCTTCCCCGATATTTCGCGACTTGCGGATAGGGGCACAGCGGGCGAGTGCGGTCCGGCCGCCCGCTGCTCATGTGGCTGGCAATGATCTGGTCCGGCGCCTTCCCCTGCTCCACCCAATTCTCAATGGTCGAGAAGACGTCAATCGAGGAAGGGCCATCGCCGCCGCCGCAGTGGTTCATGCCCGGCGCCATGAAGAGCCGTAGTGAGCCGTTCACCTTCGAGCCTCCACCCATTTTGTCCACGACGCTCTGGTAGTAATTGACAGAATTCAGCGGTGAAATTAGCTGGTCGTTCCAGCCGTGATACATGAGCAGCTTGCCGCCACGGGAAAAGAAGTCCTTCAGGTTCGGATCGGTGGCGTTGAGCAGGCCGTTGTCGATCTTGTCGGCGAGAGCAACGTCCTGGTCGAAATCGACAGTGAGGTAGTCCCACGCCGGATCCTTGAAAACCACGTAGCGGAAATGCGAGATCGGGATGCCGAATGGTTGAGACCCGGCCAGTGCGCCCCAAACCAGTTCGCTGCCCGGCGTCATCCCGGGGAAGACCGGCTTCCCGGTCCGCGGATTGGAAGCCCCGGCGTAGATCTTGCGCGCTGCTTCGGCCTGCGGCGCGGTCAGGCAGCCCTCGGTTTGAACTTCCTTGCAGACCAGCGTACCGGGGTCGAAATGGCAGCGAGTGGGATCTTCGATCAAGCTATCCTTCACGCCGTCGAGCGCGTCGCAGGCGTTGAGGACGGCGCGATGAAGCGTCTCCAGATTCGCGGGCGTGAGCGTGGCCGCGGGATCTTTGTGGGTCACGACCCCAGGCCAGAGGTCGCCGGCCATGAGGTGGGTCCAGTAATTGGCGGGAGCACCGGCGACGATGCCGTCGTAATCGGCGGGAAATTTCTGCGCCTCCTTGAGCCCTTGCTTGCCGCCGGAGGAGCAGCCGTTCCAATACGAGTGCACCGGGGTTTTGCTGTAAAAAGCTTCGGTGATCGCTTTGCCTTTGAGCGTCATTTCATGGACGGCGCGATAGGCGAAGTCGGTCAGCTTTTCGGGGTGACCGAGAGCGAACGAGGCATCGCCGCCGTCGTGCCCGGTGTTGGTGGACGCAGCGGCGTAGTTGTGCATCACCGCGAGCACGAGCGCCTGATAGACGATCGCGCCGGACCATCCGCCGTTGCCGACACCCATGAACTTGCCGTTCCAGGTTTCGACCGGAAGCCAGACCTCGATCTTGATTTCGGAGTCGGAGGAGGGGCTGAGGGTGGCGGCAACACGGCAGAAGGCTGGAAGCCGCTTGAAGAGCTGTTGTTGTGGAGGTGGAGCGCCAGGTTGGGTGAATTCTCCGGCGGGGACAAGCGCGGTACGGGTGATGGAGGTGTTGGGGAGCGAGAGAGTGGCGAGGGAGTCGCAGGTTGCGGCCGCGAGCGGCGCGGTCAGAGCGAGGAGAAGTGCGAACACTTGCATAAATTGTGGGGCGGACTCCCTGGTCCGCGGCCGGCCGTTCTGTTGGATTCTTCGAAAGAACAGCGGGTCCAGGGGGACCCGCGCGGACCAGGGGGTCCGCCCCACAGGGATCGACGCGTCCGCGCTCTTGGGAAAACCAAGTGGCATTGTGCTGAAAGCTGGCTGCAGGCAAGATTGCCTGCTCCCTACAAATTGTGTGCATTTGTTGGGCCTGGAATTCATTTTAGAAGTACTCTTCAAGCCGATAGTGCGGCCAGCCTTTCAAGTTTGACAATGCCGAAGTTCTGATCGTACACCTGGGATACTATGATGACACGTGAGGAACGATTATGAAGGAAGTCCTGACCAAGAGTTTTTGGCAAGGAGTCAAGAAGACTTTTTATGAGGCGATGGAGCCGGAGCCCGCGAAGATCGATACCGCGCAGACTCCAGCCGCGGCGAAGGAGAAGGCCGGTTCAACAGAAGAGAAACCTTCATCCCCATCGGCTCGAGAAGAAAAAGAATGATCCGCCGCTATCGTATCTGCCTGCTGCTGTGGTCCGCTACTCTATTCGCGCAGCGTCCACCCGCGGTGCCCCTGGTGACCAACGATCCGTACTTCAGCATCTGGTCAATGGCGGATCAGTTGACCGCCGAGCCTACACGTCACTGGACCGGTACGCCACAATCGCTGACGAGTTTCATTCGCATCGACGGAAAAACCTACAGACTCATGGGCGCGGAACGGAATGATACGGTGCCGGCGCTCCCCCAGCTCAATCTAGCGATCACTCCCACACAGACTGTCTATAAATTTGCGGGCGCCGGAGTGGAGGTGAGCCTGACGTTTACATCACCTCTGCTCCCTCACGATCTAAACGTGCTGTCGTGGCCATTGACCTATTTGACGTGGTCGGCGCAATCGGGGGACGGAAAGGATCATGCCGTCCAACTTTACCTGGATGCGTCTACGGAACTGGCGGTGAATACACCAGATCAACCGGTGAACTGGTCGCGACTCCAAACCAACGGATTGCGCGTGCTGCGGATGGGATCGCGCGAGCAGCCGATGTTGCAGAAATCGGGCGACAATCTGCGCATTGATTGGGGCTACTTTTACCTGGCGGCCCTGCCTTTCGACGATGTGCGGCAGGTGGCAAATGACCGCGCGATTCCTCGGGAAGACTTCTTGAACGGTGGCGCGGTGATTGCCGAGGATACGTTCGCCGAGCACAATCCGCGGGTGAGATACAACGCGGTCCGGAATCCAGTGCTCGCGGCCAGCTTCGACCTCGGAAATGTGGGCTCACAACCGGTATCACGCTACGTAATGCTCGCGTACGACGACCTTTACTCGCTTGAATATTTCAACCGGCGTGTGCGTCCCTACTGGCGCCGTACTGGATGGGAAGCATCCGACCTGCTGCACGCGGCCGCGGTCCAGCACGACCAAGTGATGCAAGATTGCAAGCAATTCGATCAAGAGCTGATGGCGGACCTGACACGAATCGGGGGGAAAGAGTACGCGCAATTGTGCGCGCTGGCATACCGGCAATCGATTGCCGCTCACAAGCTGGCGGTGGATGCCGATGGAACACTCCTGTTCTTCTCGAAGGAGAACTTTAGCAACGGGTCGATCAATACGGTGGACGTGTTCTATCCGAGCGCGCCGCTGTTCCTGCTGATGAACACGAAACTTCTGCGCGGTTCGGTGGAACCCATTCTGCAATACGCATCGATGAGCCGCTGGCCCTGGCCCTACGCGCCGCACGATTTGGGCACCTATCCGCTGGCCAATGGCCAGACCTACGGCGGAGGCGAGCAGAGCGAGCGAAATCAGATGCCGGTGGAGGAGAGCGGCAACATGCTGCTGCTGATTGCCGGGATCGCGAAAGCGGAAGGCAACGCTGAACTCGCGAACAAATACTGGCCGCTGCTGACCAAGTGGGCCGAATATTTGCGCGACAAGGGGCTGGATCCCGAGAACCAGCTTTGTACCGATGACTTCGCGGGTCACCTGGCGCGGAACGCCAATCTCTCGCTGAAGGCGATCGAGGGACTCGCGGGCTACGCGATGCTCGCCGAAATGATGGGCCGAAAATCCGAGTCCGAGAAGTACCGCGCGATCGCACTCGACTATGCGCGGAAATGGATGGAACTCGCGGCCGACGGCGATCATTACATGCTCGCGTTCGGCAAACCCGGCACGTGGAGCCAGAAGTACAACCTGGTGTGGGATCGGATCCTTGGCTTGAACGTGTTTCCGCCAGAGGTGGCACGCAAGGAGATTGCCTACTACAAGACGAAGCAGAACGTGTACGGCCTTCCGCTGGACAATCGCGCGCCCTATACCAAGCTCGATTGGCTGGTGTGGACCGCGACGCTCGCCGATAATCCGGTGGATTTTCAAGCGCTGATCGCACCGGCCTATAAGTGGATGAATGAAACGCCGACGCGCGTTCCGCTGACCGATTGGTACATGACCACAGACGGCAAGCAGCGCGGATTTCAGGCACGGAGCGTAGTGGGCGGGTTGTTCATCAAGATGCTCGCGGATCAGGCGATGTGGGAGAAGTGGAGGAAATAGCGAGTGCGTACGCCCACGCTTTGGTTTGGACACGTACAAGATGTGGGACCGCTGACCGTACCAACGGATCGGCGCACGCGCCTACATGCGCAGCACCTATTACCGCCGCGCGGCAGGATCACGAAAACGGCCTCCGGGTTTACCTTGAAGATCTCGCCGAAGAATCTTGGCGCGATGCTGCGCCGCCAACTCGATTATGCTTTCCCGAATCAACGCGCGGAGGTCTTTGTGAAGGACGCCCGGGCGAAGAATTCCGAATGGAAACCCGCGGGTGTATGGTATCTCGCCGGATCGAATACCTGCGTCTATTCGAACCCGAAAGACGAGCTCGGCGAGACGGAGCATATCGTCCAGACGTCCAACCGGCGTTTTCGCGACGATAAGTTTCTCATTTCGCGCAAGCTGACGAAAGGTAAACGGGCGATTCGCGTTCGACTGAGATTTACACCAGTTCAGACGCCACTATTCCCGGGGCGGCCGCTGGGAGAAACTTGCGTGGAGCGAAATGCGCTATACCCCTACAGCTTTGCGATGCCGAAGTTCGATGGCAGGTAATGACAAAAACGACCAAACGCTCCGCTAAAGATCCGTGTCTCGAACGTCTCACCTCGATCTGTCTCAAGCTGCCTGAAGCTACGGTCAACTATATGGGGAAGCACGCGGGTTACCTGGTCCGCAAAAGGACCTTCGCGTATTATTTGAACGACCATCACGGCGACGGCATCGTGGCCGTTGCCGCCAAGGCCCTGCCTGGCGACAATACGGCTCTGGCCACCGCCAACCCCGCCAAATTCTACTTGCCGGCGTACCTTAGTGCGAAGGGATGGGTGGCCTTGCGCCTGGACCGCGGCAAGATCGATTGGGACGAAGTCGCCGAGCTTGTTCTGGGAAGCTACCGTCAAGTGGCGCCAAAACGGCTGGCCGCCGAAATTAGCTAGTCTGGCGGACTGCCCTTGTAGGCCGCTTGGCCGCCAACTCGCAGAGCAGCGCTACCGCGGCCAACGCGGACGCCGTGTAAAAGGCTGCTTTGTAATCGTGATATTTGTCGTACAATACTCCGCCGATGCGTGGGCCGATGATGCCCGCCACGCCCCACGCGGTGAACAGCAAACCGTAGTTGATGCCCGCGTTGCGTGTCCCCCAAAAGTCGGAAGCGGCTACGCCGTTTACCGAAAGTTGCGTGCCATAGCACCAGTAGACGACAAACACGGCCAGATAGAGTGCGCCAACGTTGCTACCGGCCGCATACAGCGCCGGCATGGCGACGATGGAAATACCGATCATCGCGCGCAGGACATTGATGCGGCCCAGCTTGTCCGACATCCAGCCGGATAGAATTCGGCCCGACGCATTGCCGAACGCCCCCACCACCAGGGTCATGGTGGACAACGCGGCGGCGGCGATTCCGACGCTCCTGGCGAACGGCACCAATTGGCTGATCACCATGAGGCCCGCCGAGCAGCCCAGCGCGTAGCCTACCCACATCAGGTAGAACGTGGGAGTCTGCAGCATTTCGCCGGCGCTGAACTCGTGCACGGCGCCGCCGCCTTTGGACGCCGCTGCTTGAGTCCATCCCGCGGGTTGATAACCGGGGGGCGGGTTCTTCAACAAGAGTGCGCCACTCACGGTCATGACAAAGAAGATTGCGCCAAGGATCTGAAATGTCGCGGGAAGCCCGTAGTTCGGGATCAGCTTCAATTGCGCGAGGGGTCCGAAGATCGCCGAGCCGGCGCCGTAACCACCCACTGCCAGACCAACCGCAAGGCCGCGTTTATCGGGGAACCACTTGGCCATCACCGGTATCGGAGTGGCATAGCCAAAGCCATTGCCCAGTCCGCCAATCACGCCGAAGCAGATGTAGAGGTACATCAAGCTGGTGGTAAAAGAGCACAGAAAAAAACCCAGGCTCACTAGAATGCCGCCCGCCAGGGAACAGTAGAGCGGCCCGAATTTGTCCTGGATTCGCCCGGCCACTACAAAGCTAAGAGCGAACACCATCACCGCGATCGTGAACACCATGGAAGTGTCGGCGCGCTTCCACCCGAATTGTTTTTCGAGCGGAGCCACGAATACACTCCAAGCGTAAAGAGTGCCGAGAGCAAAGTTCATGGACAGTCCACCGGCTACGCGCCACCAACGGCCGATCATCGGTTGAATCCCTCCTGTGCGGTTTAACCCCTAATTGTATTACTGAGATTAAACCGGGAGGACTTTAATGCCGTCGACTTGTGCCGCGCACGTTGGTCACTTCTATATGCAAGCCCGACCTTCGCAGTTCGGCACATTTAAGGTCTCCACTACATTTTGAGCTGGGAAAAGGAACAGACGAGGCAGGAGTCGTGATCGGCGGAGGTGGTTGCTGCGGCAGGACGAGGTTGAGCGGATGGAGCAGAAGCGCCTGCTCGTGAGTCGGCTCGGTGTAAATGT
The DNA here is from genome assembly GCA_955652915.1 of uncultured Bryobacteraceae bacterium. Taxonomy (GTDB): domain Bacteria; phylum Acidobacteriota; class Terriglobia; order Bryobacterales; family Bryobacteraceae; genus Palsa-89. The sequence goes on along the minus strand of CATPCJ010000168.1, from coordinate 3,511 downwards.
AACGCGGCATGAGCCGGGATCATCTTTGAGTAGCTCGAAGACGAGCTGGCTATTGTAGCCGCTACCGCGCCACAATCGACCTATGAGCGAAAGGAAGCCCTGTCTGATCGTTGGAGCTATATCCGCGAGAACTGCGATGCGCCGGCTCATCGATGATTCGCCGACCCCCAGAACCCATATACAATTGGGAAAGAGGAGCCGATCTGCACTTAGTGTCACCAAAAGCCTTGCACGTTTTCAAGCTTTTCACGTCAGCCAGTTATAGGCATGACGTCCGTGCACACATTTGAGGAAGTGATGAGCGACCGGGGAGCCCCTTCCGAACTCGATGCGGTGCTGGCTGCGCAAGAGCTGCAAAGCCGCTTTGTTTCCGATAACTTACGACGTGTTTTCCTGCTCATTTACCGCATCGTCCGCAACGTGGATGACGCCCAGGATCTCACCCAGGAAGCGTTCATCAAGGCGCTGCAGGGGCAGGATCAGTTAAAGGACATAGAAAAGGCGGCCCATTGGCTTTCCCGCATTGCCAGCAACACCGCCATCGATTTTCTGCGGCGGAACGGCAAGGTCAACTTTTGCGACGTCGACAGCCTGATTGAGCCTTTGAGCGAGCCATCGGCGAGTCCGGAGCAGATCGTACTTCGCTCCGAGCATCGGGCTTATCTTGACCAGGGATTGACGTTGCTGACCGATCGCGAGCGGACGGCGCTTTTGCTCAGGGACGTGGAAGGCCTTCCGGCCGACGAAGTGGCCGAGCACATGAAGTGCTCCAAGGCCACCGTTCGATCGCACATTGCGAATGCACGCATCAAGTTCAAGAGGTATGTGGAAAAGAGCCGCCGAGCGGCAGGACGAAAGCCATCATGACCCGCGGCATCTTGAGACACCCCAGCGAAATCCAATTGGCGTTGTTTGCCGGCGGCGATCTGGGCGTTTGGGATCGTTGGCGAGTGCGGCGTCACGTGTCGGCATGTTCGGGGTGCGATAGCCAGGTGCAGGCTTTCAGGGCCGCAAGCGCGCAGGTTCGGGAAGTGGCGGCCGAGTTGCCGAAAGATCTGAATTGGGACCGGTTGTCGGACGAAATGACCGGAAACATACGGGTCGGATTGGCGGCGGGGGAGGCCATCGCGCGCTTCGACAAGCCGATCCTCGGACGCGGCCCTCGGCGTCTGGGATGGAATGCAGCGCTAGTGCTGGCGGGGGCAACGGCGGTATTCGGTATCGCTTTCTGGACCAGCCTTCCGCAACCGCAGGCGGATAATCTGCTTGCCGTCTTCCAGCGGATCCGTAGCGGACGAATCGGGACTTTGGTGCAGCGTACGGCGTTGGCGCAAGACGGCGTCGTGCTGGAAGCATCGTCGTCTCTGCTCGAAGTAAAGGAGAACGGCCGGACGCTTACGCTGATGCATCCCCGCTCCGATGGGGTAACCGTATCGATCAGCATGAAAGGCTCCGCGGGCTTGCGCTACGTGGATGCCGATAGCGGCCAGGTTACGACTAACAAGGTGTACTATGCGGAGCAGTAATTCCAGGCTCGTAGTGGCGATGCTAACGGCCGGCAGCTTCTCTCTGGGCGCCGGCGTCAAGATCGACCTGCCCAAGGATTCTCCGGTCTCGGTGATCACTTCCGATTACGGCGATTCCAGCGAGACTGCCCGCGGCGGCGCGATGCTCCTGGACCTGCACGCCGCGCTGACGTTGCGAAATTCGACGCAGCGCCGGATTCGCGGTATCACGCTGCTGGTGATGGCGCAGGAAGTCACGCCGGGCGGCAAGGGGTCGGTGACGGTTACGAGTCTGGACGTCGGGCCGAACGAAACTTTTCCGGTACGCATCGATTTGCGGCTGCTGCGTCCGCTGCAGTCCACCGGTGGCGCGTCGGTGCAGATTGGTCTGGATGGCGTCCTGTTTGACGATCTCACTTTTTACGGACCGGATAAGTTGAGTTCGAAGCGGAACTTGACGCTGTGCGAATGGGAAGCTCGGCGGGATCGGCGATATTTCAAATCGTTATTGGCCGAAGGCGGCGGGGAACGGTTGCAGCGCGAAATTCTGGGCATCATGACGCATCAGGCGGATCGTCCGACCTTGGACGTGCAGATGGTTCGGGGTGGGCGCGCGACAAATTTCGAACCTGAGACGCTGGTTAAATTTGCGTTTCTGACTCTTCCCGATTCGCCCATCGAGCCGACGGCCGGCATGGCCCGGATTGCGGGGAACGAAGCGCGGGCGCCGCGTTTGGAAGTGAAAAATCTTTCGGATCGTCCCATCCGTTATCTGGAAATCGGATGGATTCTCCACAACCGGGGCGGGCGCGAGTTTCTGGCCGGATCGGTTCCCGCGGCGTTGAACCTGGGGCCGGGCCAGAAAAGCCAGGTGCTGGAAAACACCACTCTAAAATTTCCGCAGCGCGGCGGGCAGCCGCTGGCCATTGAGGGCATGACGGGCTTCGTGAGCAGCGTGGAATTCGCCGACGGCAGCATGTGGATTCCGAGCCGCGCGGACCTGGGCCTGCCTCAACTGCAGCGTGTGATGGCGCCTTCGGACGAAGAGCAACGGCTGGTGCAGATTTACAGCAAGAAGGGCATCAAGGGGCTGATCGCCGAGCTGAATCGTTTCTAAGTTTCCCGAGCGCGCCGAGCAGCACGGCGCTGTCTGATCTAGACTAATAGCAAGATCCACCATGAACACCGCCAAGCTGTATTCGGTTTCTCTACTCGCTTTGATATCCCTGGGAACGGGCTGGCCGCAGCAAACCGACCCAAACGCCAACAAGCCCAGCGTGTTTCTGGAGAACAACAGGTACAAACCGCCGAAGCCGTCGAATGCCCGCACGATTCAAGGCATGGTGAAAGACCAGGCCGACAATCCGGTAGCCGGCGCCATCGTGCAGTTGAAGAATATCAAGACCTCCAAAGTGGTGAGCTTCGCCACCAAGGACGACGGTAAGTTTGCGTTCCACGAACTTTTTCTGGATGCCGATTATGAACTGCTGGCCAAGCGTGGCGACCTGACCACGCCGCTGAAGAAGGTGAGTCTCTACGACACGCGCAAAGAAGTTACCATCAACTTCAAGCTGGAGCCACCGCAGAAGCAATAGCGGCGGGAGCGGATGCTATACTCAAGGTTGCAGCGGCAGTTGAGCAAGCTGCACATCGTTTCGGGGCGTGGCTCAGCCTGGTAGAGCGCCTGGTTCGGGACCAGGAGGCCGGTGGTTCGAATCCACTCGCCCCGACCAAATATCCTTCCCTTTTTCATTGAATTGCGGCGATTGCCGCACTCTGACTTGCGATCTCCGTTTGGGAAGTGTGCCCAGAACTGTGCCTACCCTGTGCCACTCGGGCGCGCTCGATAGCCGCGCGAACGGTGTGCGCCTGGGGATGAACATAGCGCTTTGTGGTTGAAAAATCGCTATGTCCCGCCAGGTAAGCGAGCGAGAACGGGTCCATGAATTCCGCCCACCGCGTCAGACACGTGTGCCGGAATGTGTAGAGTGGGAATGGCGTCACGT
>CATPCJ010000167.1 GCA_955652915.1 uncultured Bryobacteraceae bacterium | reverse complement strand
TTAGAAAACGAACCCTCGAACCACCAATGCTTCCAATAAGTTCCATCGAACGGCCTTGGCGTACTCGCACCTCACGCCGCGCAGCGAAGCGTTTTCATCCCCTCCAGTGTCGGCGCGCAGCGCCGAAATCGCGGGTCACAGCACTTCCAAACCCAGATCTCTCTGATTCCAAACGCCTTCCCAAATCGCACCCTCTCTAATCTCTCCGGCCGGCCCTATCATCAGGGCAGCAAAGGAGCACTATGCCTAGCAAACGAAAAATCGATTCAGCCCGTGCCAACGGCGCCAAATCCCACGGACCTGTCACCGAAGAAGGCCGCAAGAAATCCTCCATGAACGCCCTCAAACATGGACTCAATGCCAGTACCGTAGTCTTGCCCAATGAAGACGAGGACGAATACAATTTCCTGCTCGAATCCTATGTCCAACGACTCCAGCCGGCCGATCTGGTCGAGATGGATCTGGTCGTAGAAATGGCCAACGCCCGCTGGCGCCAGCGCCGCTGCAATAAAACCGAGACCGGCCTGTTCGCGGCACAAATGGTAAAGCAAAAAGAACAGCTCGACAAAACCTACGATTCTTATCCCGAAACCGTCGAACACTCCACCGCCTTCCGCACGCTCTCGGATTACGGCTATCTGGCCAACCTCAACCGCGTGCAATCCCAACTCGAACGGGCTTACACTCATGCCTTGCGCGACTTGCTGCGCCTCCAACAGCTCCGCGAATCAAAAAAACATGCTGCAGAACGAACCCAATCCCAGGAACGCACACCAGCAGAGCCGCGCGCGTCAACAAGCGTCCCCAGCCCCGAGCCCCCAGTAGTACCATCATCAAATGGCCGACCCTCAACTGACCCTCCAAATCTCGAACCTGTCGAAAACCTACTCCAACGGAGTCCAAGCCCTCAAGAATCTGAGCCTGACCATCGGCACCAACATGTTCGGTCTCCTGGGACCGAACGGCGCGGGTAAATCGACCCTTATGCGCACCGTCGCCACCCTCCAGGATGCCGATTCCGGCGAAGTTTCGTTTGACGGACTCGACGTGCTGCGCCAGAAAGACTCCGTCCGGCGCATCCTTGGATATTTGCCCCAGGAATTCGGCGTCTATCCCAAAATGTCGGCGCTCGATATGCTCGACCATCTGGCCGTCATGAAGGGCATTCTCAACCGCGGCGAGCGCAAGGAAATGGTGTACGGGCTGCTCCAGCAAACCAACCTCTGGGATGTCCGCAAGAAGAAACTCGGCACCTTTTCCGGCGGCATGAAGCAGCGCTTCGGCATCGCGCAAGCGCTTCTCGGCAATCCCAAGCTGATCATCGTCGACGAGCCGACCGCCGGTCTCGACCCCACCGAGCGCAATCGATTCTTGAACCTGCTCAGCTCCATTGGGCGAAATGTTATCGTGATTCTTTCCACGCACATTGTCGACGACGTGCGCGAGCTTTGTCCGCAAATGGCGATCATTAGCCAGGGCGAAGTTCTGCTGCAGGGCTCCCCCACGCAAAGCATCGATGCCCTTGGCGGAAAAATCTGGCGCAAGATGATGGACGACGCCGCAGAATTGGCGGAAGTGGAAAAGACCCTTCACGTCATTTCCACGCATCTGGTGGCCGGTCTAACCGAAGTTCGCGTCTACGCCGATTCGCATCCCGGCGGCGGCTTTTCGCCCGTGGACCCCGATATCGAGGACGTCTACTTCCTGAACCTCAGCCGCGGGCAGCGGAACTGATCGGAGACCACCCATGTTCCTCCATTTCCTGTTGTTCGAGATCAAGTTCCGGCTACGCGGCATCTCCACCTACGTCTATTTCGGAATTTGGTTCTTGATGACCCTATTCTCTGTCTCGGCCACGGATTTCGGTCCGGTAGGCGCGGGCAAGGTGCTGCTGAACGGTCCCTTCGCCTTGGCGATTTACTGCGTGCAGCTCACGTCCTTCGGCACGATAATCGTCTCCGCTATTTTTGGGACGTCGATTCTGCGCGACTTTCAATTGGACACCTATCAGCTTATCTTCACCAAGCCCCTATCGAAATTCGCTTATCTTGGCGGGCGATGGGCGGGTTCGATGCTGGTCAGTCTGTTCATTTTCTCGGGACTCATTTTCGGCGCCGCGTTTGGAACCTTGATGCCTTGGGCCGACAAGGATCGCATGGGGCCATTCAATATCTGGTTTTATCTGCAGCCGTACCTGACCGTCACCGCCGTTCAAATTTTCTTCCTGGGGAGCCTGTTTTTTCTCGTCGCGGCGCTGACCCGGCGGATTGTGATCGTTTACCTGCAAGGGGTCGTGATTTTCGCCGTCTATCTGATCGGCGCGATTTTCGTGTTGACGAATCGCAGCCTCGACACATTTTGGCCATCGCTCTTCGACCCGCTCGGCATCGTCCTGTTCGACACCACCACGCGCTATTGGACGGTCGCCGACAAGAACACCCACTTGCTGGTCTTGTCCGGCGTCTTTTTGTATAACCGGCTGCTTTGGATCGGCGTGGGTGTCGCTTCCCTCATCGCCACTTTCGTTTTCTTCCCGATGTCGGCGGAGCAGTTGACCGCCAAGCGGCTCGCCCGGCGCGACTCCACTCGCAAAGCGGGCGAACAGGAGGATGAAGAACCTATCCGGCATGCCGCGGCGTTGACCTTGCCCCGCGTGCCACAAGTGTTCGGCAGTCGAGCCATTTGGACGCAGCTCGTATCTCTTACACGTCTGCGCTTTCTCAATATCGTTCGCGAGATTCCATTCTGGGCCATCGCCCTCATCATGATCGTCCTGGCAGTGCTGAACGCTCGCCAGGCCGGACACATGCGCGGCACCTCCGTCTGGCCGGTGACTTTCCTGATGGCGGAAGTCGTCTCGGGCTCGGCCTCATTATTTCTGTTTGTCATCGCGACCCTCTACGCCGGCGAGCTAATTTGGCGCGAGCGCGACGTACACTTCGATCAGATCCACGATTCCCTGCCGGCGCCCTCCTGGGTGAACTGGTTCAGCCAGTTCCTCTCGCTGGCATTCCTTGAATTCATTCTGCTGACCATCGTGATGTTTTGCGGCATCGCCGTGCAAGCTTCGCGGGGCTATTTCAATTTCGAGTTGCCGGTTTATTTTAAGGAACTGTACCTGATCGTCCTTCCTGAAGTTCTTACCTTCATACTGTTCGCGCTGTTTGTGCAGACCATGCTTTCCAACAAATTCGCCGGCCACGCCGTGGTGATCGGAATCACTCTGTTGGTCCCCATTCTTTATCGCTACGGCCTGGAGAACCGGCTCTATTTGTTCGGCGAGATCTCGCCTTACACCTATTCGGATATGAACGGTTACGGCCATTTCGTGCCGGCCGTGCTTTGGTCCACGCTCTACTGGTTTTCGTGCATGGCCATCCTCGGGGTGCTGTCGATTGCGTTTGCGCGCCGCGGAACCGATCTCGGACTCGCCAGCCGGTGGCGGCAATCGCGAGAACGCGCGGTTCGCTTGGCCTTGTTCATGGGCTTGTTCGCGCTCGGCATGGCTGGAAGCGGCGGGTGGTTCTATTACAACAGCCATGTCCTGAATCGCTTCCGCACCGGCAAGCAAAATCGCGAGCTGCAGGCCGGCTACGAACGTAAGTACAAGAAATTTGAACGGCTGAATCAGCCCAAAATCACGGCCGTCGAAGCTGCCATCGATATCTATCCCGAGCGCCGCTCTCTGGCCGGCCACGGCTCTTACGCGCTCTCCAATCCAAGTTCGCAGCCAATTTCAGAAGTGCATCTCACCACTCCCAAAGAGGCTGTCAGTGACGTGCATTTCGACCGCCCTTCTCAGCAAACCTTGAACGACAAGACGCTCGAATACTCCGTCTACAAGCTGGAGCAGCCGCTGCTGCCCGGCCAAAGCATGCGGATGGATTTCCACGTTGCCCATACGTCGCGTGGCTTTCGCGACGGCAATGAACGCGCGGAACTGGCCTACAACGGCACCTTTTTCGATCGGGATTATTTCCCCACCATCGGCTACGACGACAACGTCGAATTGAGCAATCCCGTGCATCGCCGTGAATTGAAGCTTCCGTTGCAGGAAGAGCTGGCGCCGCCCGGCGACGCCTATTACCAGAACGTGAATCTCTTCACGCCCGATTCGGAGTGGGTCACCTACAAAACCGTGGTGAGTACGTCCCCCGATCAGATCGCCGTCGCGCCCGGCTACCTCCAGCGCCAGTGGACCGAAAATGGCCGGCGCTATTTTGAATACGACATGGGCGGCACGCGCATCAACAATTTCTTCTCGTATGTTTCCGGGCGCTACGCCGTGAAGCGCGATAACTGGCGCGGCGTGAATCTTGAGATCTACTATCATCCCGGCCACGAGTACAACTTGGATCGCATGCTCCAGGCCTCCAAGAAAGGTCTGGACTATTTCGGTGAGGCCTTTGGGCCCTATCAATTCCAGCAGTTTCGTGTTTTGGAATTCCCGCGTTACCGTGGCTTTGCGCAATCGTTCCCCAACACCGTGCCGTACTCCGAAGCGCTGGGGTTTATCCAGCGCGTCGAAAAGCCGGACGATATCGACTCGGTCTTCTACGTTACCGCTCATGAATTGGCGCATCAGTGGTGGGGCCATCAGTTGATCGGAAGCCGCACTCAGGGTTCCAATATGATGTCGGAGACCCTGGCGCAATATTCGGCGTTGATGCTGATGGAAAAAGAGTACGGCCCGCGCAATATGCGCAAGTTCCTGAAGCGCGAGCTCGATAATTACCTGCGCGGGCGCGGCTCGGAGGTGCGCAAGGAACCGCCGCTGGCATTGGTTCAGAACGAACCGTACGTCTGGTACAACAAGGGATCGCTGGTGATGTATGCTTTGCGCGATTATATCGGGGAAGACCGCGTGAACGCGGCATTGAGGAAATATCTGGAGCAGAATCGCTACTCCAACGCCCCGTATCCCGACACCCGCGGTTTCGTCGCCGCCCTGCGCGATGCAGCCCCGCCGGAAATGAAATACCTGATCGGCGATATGTTTGAATCCATCGTTCTGTTCGACAACAAAGCGGTCTCGGCCACGTACGCGCCCACTTCCGATCACAAGTACAAAGTGATGCTGACCGTGAGCGCGGTCAAGCGCAAGGCCGACGGCCAAGGCGCGGAATCCGACATGCCCTTGAACGACCTGATCGACATCGGCGTCTTCAACGGACCGAAAGACCACGAAAAACCGCTCTACCTGGCGAAGCACCGGCTAACGCAAAAGACGACCAACCTGATAATTATGGTGGATGAGCAGCCAACGCGCGCAGGCATCGACCCCTACAACAAATTGATCGACCGCAATCCCGAAGACAACGTGATGAGCGTGTCTAAATGAACCGCGACCGTAAGGGAGCGTGTGCCGCAGGGTCTGTTGTGCCC
>CATPCJ010000166.1 GCA_955652915.1 uncultured Bryobacteraceae bacterium | reverse complement strand
GCAGGTGGAGCGTCGCGCGCGAGCCAATGCCACGGCCCAACCGCAACCGCAGGCTCTGCTGCATGAACTGTTCCTGGTCCAGGCCGCCGAGCGGGGCGAACAGACGGCCGTGATCAGCCCCACGCGCACGCTGTCGTATGCGGTACTGCGGCGGGAAGCCGGCTTGCTGGCGCGACAGTTGCGCGGGCTGGGCGCCGCTCCCAACCAACTGGTGGCGGTAGTGATGGAGAAGGGCTGGGAACAGGTGGTGGCGGTGCTGGCCATCCTGGAGGCGGGGGCGGCTTACCTGCCGGTGGACGCGGCTTGGCCGGCGGAGCGCCGGCAGTACATGCTGGCGGCCGGCGAAGTGGCGCTGGCGCTCACGCAGCCGGGGCTGGATGAGGCGCTGGAGTGGCCGCCGGGAGTGCGTCGTGTGGCGGTGGCGCCGCAGCTTGGGCCGGACGAGTCGGCCCCAGCGCTGGAGCCGGTGCAGCAGGCCGGGGATCTGGCCTATGTCATCTTCACCTCCGGCTCCACGGGGGTGCCCAAGGGGGTGATGATCGAGCATGCGGCGGCGGTCAACACGATTGTGGACATCAACGAGCGCATCCAACTGCGGCCCCAGGACCGGGTCTGGGGACTGTCTTCGTTGAGCTTCGACCTGTCGGTTTATGACCTGTTCGGGACGCTGGCGGCGGGCGCGACGCTGGTGCTGCCGGGCCGGGAGGCGGGGCGCGATCCGGGGCAGTGGCTGGACTGGATGGAGCAGACCGGGGTGAGTGTATGGAACTCGGTTCCGGCGCTGCTGGAGATGCTGGTGGAGTATGCCGAGGGCCGCCAGCGGGGGCTGCCGGCGAGCCTGCGGGTGGCGCTGCTGAGCGGGGATTGGATTCCGGTGTCGCTGCCCGAGCGGGTGCGGGCGTTGCGGCCGGAGCTGGCGCTGCTGAGCCTGGGCGGGGCTACCGAAGCGGCCATCTGGTCGATCTATTATCCGATCCAGACGGTGGGCCGGCACTGGAGCAGCATCCCCTACGGGCGGCCGCTGAGGAACCAGAGCTTCGGGGTGCTGAATGAGGCCTGGGAGCCGTGTCCGGATTGGGTACCGGGGCAGTTGTATATCGGCGGGGCGGGGCTGGCGCGGGGCTACTGGCGCGATGCGCAGCGGACCGGGGAGCAGTTTGTGGCGCACCCGCACTCGGGCCAGCGTTTGTACCGCACCGGGGATTTGGGGCGCTACTTGCCGGATGGCAACATCGAGTTTCTGGGACGCGAAGATCTCCAGGTGAAAGTGCAGGGACATCGCATCGAGCTCGGCGAGATCGAAGCCGCCCTGAAGCGCCACCCGGCCGTGCGCGATGCCGTCGTGATCGCCACCGGCCTCCCGCCGGGACCGCGCCGGCTGGTCGCCTATGTCGTCCCGCATGCCCAAACCGCGCCGGCTCCTTCGGCGGCCATCGTGCTTTCGACCGAACAGCGAGAGGCGTTCAAGAACAAGCACACCGCAATTCGGACGGATGGCGGCGAGCTCTCCGTACGTCTGACGGATGGCGGCGACTTTGACACCCTGGTTGATACTTACGCTCGCCAAACTCACCGCTCATTCCAGACCGCCCCGATCCAATTCGCGCAATTCAGCGCGCTCCTGGGCTCGTTACGGCAGGCGCTGTCCGAGGGGCATCCCAAGTATCAATATGGGTCTGCGGGAAGCGTTTACCCCGTCCAGGCATATCTGCACGTCAAGAAGGACCGGCTGGTAGGAATCGAAGCCGGGATCTGGTATTACCATCCCGTCCAACACACGCTCCTCCGCGTGTCGCGGTTGGAACTGGATGAAAGCATCCACTGGCCGTCGAACCGCGAACCATTCCGGAATGCGGCTTTCTCTCTTTTCCTGGTGGGCGACTTGTCGGCGATCACGCCGTTGTATGGCGCTTCCTCGCGCGACTTCTGCTTGATCGAGGCAGGTATGATGATGCAGCTTCTTGAGTCCACTGCCGCCGCCCACGAGATCGGGTTGTGCCAGATCGGCACACTCGATTTCGACCAGGTGCGGCAAGGTTTCCGTCTCAACGCGACGCAGGCGCTGCTACACAGCGCGGTAGGAGGAACGGTACTGTCCACCGAGAGGAAGCCCGTCCAGCGGCCCAACTCCTCCGAGGACCCTGTTGCCAACTACCCGCGGAACGGCGATACGCCTCTCCCATGCGCGCCGGTGGTGATGAGCGCGTTGGACACCGGCGAGCTGCAGGAGTGGATGCGGCAACGGCTACCCGATCCGCTGGTCCCGACGGCTTGGATCGTGCTGGACCAACTGCCCCTCAGCCCGAACGGCAAAGTGGCGCGAAACGAGCTTCCAGATTGGAATGAGGCGCGCAACGAGCAACCCCTCCCACACACCGATGCGGAGACCGATACCGAGTGGTTACTAGCGCGGGCCATCGAGGCGGAACTTCAGATCGAGCGGATCGGCGTCACGGAGAATTTCTTCGAAGCCGGCGCTACCTCTCTCACCATGGTCCGGCTGAACCACCGCTTGCGCACGCAGGCCAACATTGACGTTCCGATTGTGGCCATGTTCCGCCATCCCACGGTACAATCCCTGGCGCGATCGATTGCGTCGACTGGAAGCGGTCCGGAACAGCCGCAAACCGATGCCAGCGGCGTCGGAGCGCGCCGCGAAGCGAGAGTTCGCCGGCGGCGCCGCACGCCGGCGGATTAGCGTCGCCACTCGATTTTCTTTTTCTCTATGCCGACAAACACCAGCTCGAGGGATTTCGACATCGCGATCATCGGGATGGCCGGGCGATTTCCCGGCGCCCCCTCGATCGAGGATTTCTGGTCCAATTTGTGCGCCGGGGCGGAAGCGATGACTTTCTCCTCCCGCGACGATCTCAGCGAATCCGGCTTGGATCCGGCGCTACTCGATCACCCTAACCTGGTGCCCGCAGCCGCGGTGCTCGACGGCATCGACCTGTTTGATAGCTCTTTCTTCGGCTACAGCCCGCGCGAGGCGGAATTGATGGACCCGCAACACCGCTTCGCGCTCGAATGCGCATGGGAGGCGCTTGAGAACGCCGGCTACGATCCGCATCGTTATGCCGGGTCGATTGGTGTCTATGCGGGCACGGGAATGAGCAGCTACTTGCTGCGGCTATTGAGCCGGCGAGGTGGTGCGGCAACGCTCGATGGCCTGCAGTTGACGCTTGGTAACGACAAGGATTACCTGACCACGCGGATCTCTTACAAGCTTGACCTCAGAGGACCCAGCGTGAGCGTTCAAACCGCCTGCTCGACGTCGCTTGTGGCCGTGCACCTCGCTTGCCAGTCGCTGAACGACGGTGAGTGCGACATGGCCTTGGCGGGAGGGGTCTCGATCCGGGCGCCACAGCCACTCGGCTATTTGTACCAGGAAGGGAGTATCCTTTCTCCCGATGGCCACTGCCGGGCGTTCGATGCGCGCGCACGTGGAACCGTCTTCGGCAATGGCGTGGGCCTTGTAGTGCTCAAACGATTTCAGGATGCGGAAGCCGACCGGGACTACATCTACGCGGTGATCAAGGGCTCGGCGGTGAACAACGACGGTCACCACAAGGTAGGGTTCACGGCTCCGAGCGTGGAAGGGCAGGCCGCCGTCATCCGGCGCGCAATGCAGGTCGCCGGCGTCGATCCTGCCTCAATCGGGTATGTTGAAGCACACGGTACCGGCACGGCGCTCGGCGATCCGATCGAGATCGCCGCGTTAAAACTGGCTTTTGGCGGCGGTTCCCCCGGCCACTGCGGCATCGGCTCGGTGAAAACGAATGTCGGACACCTGGACACAGCCGCGGGCATCGCCGGATTGATCAAAACCACTCTCGCGCTGGACCGCTCCCTGCTGCCACCAAGCCTGCACTTCGAACACGCCAATCCCGATCTCCAGCTCGAGTCGAGCCCTTTCCATGTAATCACGACAGCCACCGCATGGTCCTCGAATGGCGCCCCGCGACGTGCTGGGACGAGTTCTTTCGGTATCGGCGGCACGAATGCGCACGTCGTCCTCGAAGAGGCGCCGGTTCGCGCCGGCGGTGCGCCAAGCCTCCGCCCGCGGTTGTTCGTGCTCACGGCACGCACCGAAACGGCTCTTGAACGGGTCGCCTCCAGGCTCGCCGCTTGGCTGGCCCAGCGTCCTGGCGCGGATCTGGCTGATGTTGCCTACACTTCTCAGGTCGGCCGGACGCGATTCGGCTGGCGGCGGACAGTAGTGGCGGCCAGTCTGTCTGAGACTCTTGCCGTGCTACAAAGCCCGGACTTGAGCCCCCCGGTTGTCCGCGATGCCGAACGAAAGCCCTCAGTGGTGTTTTTGTTCCCGGGTCAAGGTGCACAGCATGTCAACATGGGACTCGGCTTGTACCAGACCGAGCCTGTGTTCCGCGAGCGGATCGACGCCTGCTCGGAAATCTTGGGGCAGCATCTGGGGCGGGATCTGCGGGAACTGCTTTATCCCACTGCGGGCGGAAGCGAGGAGTTAGTTCAGACCCGTGTTGCACAGCCGGCCCTGTTCGCCGTCGAATATGCCCTCGCACACCTCTGGATGGATTGGGGAGTCCGCCCGGCGGCGCTCCTCGGGCACAGCGTCGGCGAATACGTCGCCGCCTGTCTCGCTGGCGTGTTCTCTCTCGAAGACGCCCTGACACTGGTCGCGGCGCGCGGAGCCCTCATGCAGCAGTGCGAACCCGGAGCGATGCTGGCGGTGGCGCTTTCCGAGGACGAGGTGGTGAACCTCCTTGGGAGCGAGCTTTGCCTCGCAGCCGTGAACGCCCCCCGCCTGTGCGTTCTTTCCGGCCGCTTGCCGGCCGTCGAGCAACTCCGGACCAGGCTTGAGCACCAAGGCGTTCCGTGCCGGCTGTTGCGGACCTCCCATGCCTATCATTCGAGTCTGATGGATCCCGCGCTTGGAGCTTTCCGAGAGCGCGTGGCCAAGGTTCGTCTGCATGGTCCCAAGCTCCGTTGCCTCTCTAATCTCACCGGCCGGCCGCTGGAGCACCAGCAGGCTACCGATCCCGACTATTGGGTGGCGCATGTGCGCAGGACAGTGCGGTTCGCTGACGCCCTGACCGAGGCCCTGCGCATGCCGGATGCAGTACTCCTGGAGGTAGGGCCCTTAAGAACTTTAGGCAAGATCGCGCGCCAGGATCGCGATCCTTCGAGCATGGTGCCCGTATTCGCATCCCTCCCCGAACTGGACAGTCCCACGACCGATCACGCTTCGATGCTGACCGCCCTCGGCCATCTTTGGTCGGAAGGCGTGGACGTGGACTGGGCGAACTTCCACCGTGGTGATCGCCGCGCGAGGGTGCCGTTGCCGGCCTATCCATTTGAGCGCCAGCGATTCTGGTACAGCAACTCGGCGGAGCCCGCCCGTTCCGATCACGCACGGCAGCGCAACGAAGTCGATGAGTGGTGCTACGTTCCGGTCTGGAGCGAGGCCCCACCCTCCGCCGGCGGGAAGCTTGCGGATCGGTCCTCGCGGCGGTGGCTCCTGTTTCTCGATTCGTCGGGATTCGGGCAGAGGGCCGCCGATATTCTTGAGGCGGCCGGCCACGTGGTTGTCACGGTACGTCCGCGTAGCGGATTCCGCCGCGAAAACCGTGGGGCGTATTGTCTGGATCCTGGCGAACGCGCCGGTTATCGACAACTGGCGACCGAACTGCGCCAGACCAACGCGTGGCCTGACCACATCGTTCACTTTTGGAACATAGTAGACCCGAACGACTCTCGATCGATCGATCCATTGGAGGTCGAACAAGGGCCGGCATTCGACACTCTCCTGTTTCTGTGTCAAGAATTCGGCCAGGCTGCGCCCTCGCGGTTGCGGGTGGACGTGGTCAGCAATGATCTCTACCCGGTCTTTGGGGGCGAGCTTCTACGTCCTGGGCGTGCGCTGTCACTCGGGCCCTGCCGAGTCGCTCCGCAGGAATTCACCCGTATCGCTTGTCGCTCTTTTGATATCCATCTTCCCGACGCGGGTCAGCCGGCTCGGCAATCTGGGGGCATCCAGGAGGTTGTCCAATGCCTGGTGGAAGAGCTGTGCGGAGAAGAAACCGATCAAGTGGTGGCCCTGCGCGGCAAGAAGCGTTGGATTCCCCGCTACGAACCTGTCAGGCTGCGTGACCTCGCGGCCGGCGCTCCAGCCTTCCGAACGCGAGGAGTGTACGTGATTACGGGTGGGCTAGGAGGACTTGGGCTAGCCCTCGCGGAACTGCTTGCCGAAAGCTGCAAGCCCTGCCTCGCCCTGATTGGCAGAAACGGCCTTCCCGAACGTGCCGATTGGGATGCGTGGCTGGTAACCCATCCGGAACAGGATCGCACCAGCCAGAGGATCCGCCGCGTGCGCGGCATGGAGGGCCATGGCGCCGAGGTTCTGGTGATCGAGGCCGATGTGACCCGTGCCGATCAGATCGACGCTGCGATTGCGCTCGTGCGGGCGCGTTTCGGGTCCATTCAAGGAGCCTTGCACCTCGCGGGCACGCCCGGGGGTGCGCTGATGCTCACTCACTCGGGCGTTGAAGCTGCCACCGTCCTGGCTCCGAAGGTGAACGGCGCCCTCAACTTGCGCGCTGCGTTGAAACGCCAGCCCTATGACTTTCTGGTGCTATTCTCTTCCACTTTTTCCATCACGGGCGGGGTGGGCCAAGTCGATTACTGCGCGGCCAACGCCTTTCTCGATGCGCTCGCCCACTTTGATCGCTGCCACGGCGGGTCGCCGACCATTGCTATCAACTGGGACGGCTGGCGCATCGATAGCTGGCAAGCGGAGCGCATGACTGTGGTGCCCGAGCTCCAGCAGATGCTCGAGCAGCGGCGGCGCCTGTACGGCATCGGCGCGCAAGAGGGATTGGAAATCCTAAACTGGGCTATTCGGGCGGGACTGCCACAGGTGATTGTTTCCACCCGGAATCTGGCGTCCGTTCTTGCGGACTTCCGGTCCAAGCCGGATTCATTGCCTGAAGCTCCGCGTGCATCTTCTGACGCGAGTCCGGCAGGGGATTCACGGATCCGCGATACGCTGACGCGGATCTGGGAAGAGGTCCTCGGCGTCCCCGTGGTGCGACCCCACGACGATTTTCTGAACCTGGGCGGGCACTCCCTGCTGGCGATCCAAGTCTTGGCCCGAGTCCGCGAAGAACTCGGCGTCGAGTTGTCCCTGCGTGCGTTCTTTGAGGGCCCCACCGTGGCCGCGATGGCGCAACGGATAGGCGGGCAGAGCCAAGCCGAGCTGGACGAAATCACGCGCGTGCTGGCTGGAGTCGAGTGCATGTCCCCGGACCAGGTACGGCAGCAGCTCGTGGCGACGCCGTACGCGGAACCGCCTCCGCCCCTTTAGAACCACTGCTTCGCGCAATCACTCAGGAGTCTACAATGCAAAGCCGCCGAAGAATTCGAGACGCGTTTGAGCCCCTGCTCCATCAGCCCCGGGCCACAACCGGTCTGCTTCTCATCCTCACCTTTTGTGTGGGTGCCGTTACCGCTATTTTCAGCGTAGCTGTCCCGGTGCTGGAGCAGCTCCCTTACCCTGCCCCGGAACGCCTCGTGCGGGTGTTCGGAACATGGGAACACGGCAGCCGCGAGGGCACCTCGCCTCCCGATTTTCTGGATTACCGCTCGCGCCTCACCGCGTTCGAGAGTGTGGCGTCCATCAGCAGCTACGCGCCGCTGGTCAATCTGAGCGGCCGGGGCCGGCCCGAACAATTGAAAGCGCGCAATGTCACAATCGGCTTCTTTCACCTGCTGGGCATTGTACCGGCGATCGGACGCGACTTCATCCCCGAGGAGGAGCGGCGCGGCGGTCCAAAAGCCGTGATGCTAAGTTACGATACGTGGCGCCGGTTGTTCGGAGCCGACGAGCATGTAATCGGCACAAAGATTACGATCAACGACGCTCCCGTGACAATCGTGGGCGTGCTCCCGAAGTTTTTCAACATGTACGAGCCCGCGGAAGTCTGGACGCCCCTGCAGGCCTGGATTCCCGAGTTCCGCGCCACACGGTTTCTGGTAATGCTGGGCCGCCTGCGCGATGGCGCGACGCTCCAAAGCGCGGAGCTGCAAATGAACCAGGTAGCTGCACAGCTCGACAAGGAGAATCCCGCTATCGACAATGGCTGGCGAATCGTTCTGAAGCCGCTCACCGGCGTAGTTGTCCCGAACAGACCGGGCATCCTGATCTGCCTTTTGGCGGCGGCTCTGTTTTTATTGCTCACCAGCCGGGCCCATGCCGCCGTGATGGCGAAAATGGCCTCGACGGGTGAGCATCTCCAGGCCGGCCCGCTCGTCCTGTTGGGACTCGCTGGCGGCGCCGCCGGGTGGGTGCTGGCAGTCGTCTCCGTACATGCTTTCCAGACATACGCCCACGATTTCGTCCCTCGGCTGAACGACGCGGTGGTGGGCGGCTGGGAATTGCTCTTGGCGCTGGCGTTGAGTATCGCACTGTCGCTTGCCTCGCGCTTGCGGATGGGTCCCTGGTCAGCGCAGCCGCGCGCCCTGCTGCTTACCGAGGGCGCCGTCGCCTGTATCCTGCTTGCGGCCACCGTGTACCTTGGCGGGAGAGCGTTGATGCTGCAGTTCGTGGATCCCGGTTTCCGTACTGACCATGTCCTCACGGCCAGGGTTGTGATCCCCGTACGCAAATACCTGGATCCCCACAAGCAGAGGGTCTTCTGGCGGCAAGTCATAGAGAACGCCCGCAAGATCCCCGGAGTCACCTCGGTGGCCTCCACCTCCGAAGTGCCCCTCAGCGGCATGGCCAATCCTACGCCCATGACGCTGGTTAATTCCTCCGGCAAAACCTTCGTCGTATACGTGCGCTCGGTCACTCCCGACTACTTGTCCGCCATGAATGTCCCTTTGACCGCCGGGCGGCCGCTTACCTACCAGGATCACATGACGGCGCCCAAAGTGGTCCTCATCAATGCCGCGCTAAGCAAGAATGTGTTTGCCGGCCAGAACCCGCTCGGCCAGCGCGTCAAGATCAGCTTTGACAACTGGGACGCCGAAGTGGTGGGAGTGGTGGGCAACATCCAGCACGACGGTCTCAACCTGCCCCCATTCCCTGAAGTATACGTCCCCAACGAGCAAGCTGCCTTGTTCAGTTACACCTTTGTGGTCGTATCACAACGCGAGCCGGTGGAATTGGCCGGTGCCGTGCGAGCAGCCGTCTCGGCGGTTGATCGCGATCAATCCGCCGGGTTGTTCCAGACCATGTCCGAACTGGTCGGCCGCAATCTGCGGCGGCCGCGGCTGGAAGCTTGCGTGGCGCTCTGGTGCTGGTTCATTGTGGCGATTCCGTTGGCCGGCAGCCTGTACTTACGCCATGGGCAGCGCTATCGGAGACGCCCGGCCGAAGAGGACGTCGGCGGCCGCCTGCTGGCTAGTGCCGCCAGCCCTCGATGAGCCGCGTCGGCTGGGGCTTCTGGCAGGCCATCCTGCAGAGGCAAAAAACGAGAGGCAAAAAAGGCCCTTAGCCGCAAACTGACGCACAGTTTCGCTAGTGAGATCGTTGTTTTTCATTCGGGTACTCCTATGCCCGCTCGGCACAAAAATCGACCCGAAATTATGTGAATAAATACGGAAATTATATGAATAAATCTAGAGTTGTGTTACAATTACTTAGTAAAGTAGCGCCAGAAAGGCGGCACCACTGATGGAGACGCTCTTCCAGGACATTCGTTATGGCCTGCGCACGTTTCGCACTCAACGTGCATTCACCGCGGTTTCTCTAATAATTCTCGCACTCGGCATCGGAGCGAGCACGGCCATCTTCAGCATCGTAAATGGCGTTCTCCTCAAACCCCTCCCGTATGCGGAGCCCGAACGCCTTGTGCGCGTTTACGGTACCTGGGAGCATGGCAACCGGGAAGGCACCTCGCTGCTGGACTTCGCCGACTACCGCGATCAAAATACGGTATTCCAGAGCGTTGCTGCCGCGGGGATTTCCTCTCCGCTTCTCAACTTTACCGGCGACGGCGAACCGGAACAGGTGGCCAGCAAGAGCTGCACCTCGGGCTTCTTTCGGACGCTCGGCGTGAAGACCCTGTACGGCCGCGAGTTTCTCCCTGAAGAGGAGGCGCGCAACGGTCCGCGGGTAGTGCTGCTCACGTACGGGTTGTGGATGAGGCGTTTCGGGGGCGATCCGAATATCGTGGGCCGTTCCACGAACATCAATTTCGCTCCAGTCACGATCGTGGGCGTGCTGCCGCTAATGTTTAATTTCCTCGGTTCCGCGGAAGCCTGGATGCCGCTCCAATTCAGCACCAGCGCCATGCAGAGCGGCAATCCGGAAGTGCGGCAAAGCCGCACCCTGGTAATGGTCGGACGGTTCAAGAGCGGGGTGGACGTGGCTGCGGCGCAGAGCGAGATGACCGTGCTGGCGCGGCGCCTGGAAACCGTGCATCCCAAGTACAACAAGGGCTGGAGCATCACCATACTGCCGCTCGCCGGCGAAGTGGTCCAGGGTGTCCGGCCGGCGCTGCTTATGCTGCTGGGGGCGGTGGGATTTGTGCTGCTCATCGTCTGTGCAAATGTGGCCAGCCTGATGCTTTCCCTCGCCATGCGGCGTCAGACCGAAATGGCTGTGCGGTCGTCGCTGGGGGCTTCGCCCTTGCGCGTGTTGCGTCAACTCATCACCGAGAGCCTGGTCCTTTCTCTGGTAGGAGGCGCATTGGGCTGCCTGCTCGCGTCGTACGGCATCCAGCTCTTCAAGCGCTTCGGTCCATCCAACATTCCGCGCATACAAGATATCGGAGTCGATCTGCGGATGCTTGCGTTTGCTCTGGTGGTTTCCTTGGCGGTCGGGCTGCTCTGCTGCGCCGAACCAGGTCTGCGGGCCATGAGATTGGACCTGGGCAGCGCGCTCAGAGCGGGAGGACGGTCAATCGGCGGCCAGCGCAGCCTGCGCAGCGCTTTGGTGGTGGTGGAGGTGGCGCTTTCGGTGGTCTTGCTGGTCGGCGCCGGACTTCTCATCCGGAGCCTTTTGCGGCTGCAATTGGTCAATCCCGGCTTCCGGACGTCCGACGTGATGACCACGCGCCTCTCGACGTCGCCGCGCAAATACGCGAGTCAGGTTCTCATGGGCGGGTTTTTCAGCAACGTAATCGAAAAGATCGAGCAGTCGCCCGGGGTGACTGCTGCCGCAGCCATCAGCGAAGTGCCGCTCGGTGGTTTGAACAATCCAACGCCCCGCGTGGCCACTACTCCGGAAGGCAAGGACTTCTTCACTCATCTGCGCTCCGTGACGCCTCGATATTTCGAAACCATGGGGATTCCCTTGCTAGAGGGACGGATGATCTCTCGCGATGACCGCATAGGCACGCCCCGCGTGATGTTGATCAATGAAACATTCCGCCGGGATGTTTTCGGCAGCGGCAATCCTCTCGGTCAGAAAATGGCGCTGAACTTCGAGGGCTACGCCGCCATTATCGTCGGCGTCGTGGCGGATGTCCGCCACACGAGCCTGACAGCAATTCCCTTCCGGGAAGCTTATCTCCCGCTGGAGCAGAACCCCCTGCCGTCGTACAATCTCGTGGTCCGCACCAGTATTGACCGAATAGCGATGGCCAACGCGCTCCGCGGCGCAGTGCGAGCGGTGGACGCGGATCATTCGGTGGGGCCTCTGTTGACGATGAACAGCTTGGTCGACCGGGGGCTGGAGCAGCCTCGCTTTCGCGTCTTGATCCTGTCGATGTTCGCAGCCATCGCAGTCATACTTTCCGCGGTTGGGCTGTACGGCGTCTTGAGCTATCTGGTTTCGCAGCGAGCGAAAGAAATCGGCCTGCGTCTCGCGCTGGGCGCGAACCGCGGCGACATCCTGAAGCTGGTGGTCGGCAGGGGAATGGTATTAACGGGCATAGGCCTGGCGGCGGGGATCGCGGTCGCGTTCGGCGTGTCCAGGCTGATTTCCAGTCTTCTGTTCGGCGTGAGCCTCAACGATCGGCTTTCGTTCCTACTGGGACCGGCGGTATTGATCGTGGCCGCCCTGGCTGCAACTTATCTGCCAGGCCGCCGGGCCATGCTGATGGATCCGGTCGTCGCTCTCCGGGAGGAGTGAGACCGTTCCCGAACATCCCGGAAATATCAAACATGAAGGGAGAAATATGAGCAAAGACGATGATCAGGACGACAGTCTCTACGAAGCCGTCGTCAATGACGAAGAGCAATACTCGATCTGGCCCGAAGGCCGGGAGAAACCCCTGGGCTGGAGGAGTGCAGGCAAGACCGGGAACCGGGCTGCGTGCCTCCAGTTCATCGGTGAGGTCTGGACCGACATGCGGCCCCTGAGCCTCCGCCGGCAAATGGAAACTTCGACCCAAAGTGACTGAGGAGAGCGATTATGGCAACCATGGGAAGGTATTGCAAGGCATATCCGGTGCGGCGGCTGCGCGAGTTCAGCGGCTGGCGAGAGGAACTGTCGCATCTGAACACGGACAGGAAAGACGGACGCGAGATCGAGTCCGTCCTGACGGATGATGACATCCTCTATTTACAGGAAGACTACACTGTCACGGACGGCGTTTTCCAGGATGAGAACATGGTCTTCGACACCGTGACGGACGAATGGAAGGCCTTCTGTCACGACCAGCTCGGGTTCTCGATTCCCGGCTGGATCACTTCCGACGACGCACCCTCCACCACTGCGGAAGTCCCCGCGGGCAGTTCGGTCGCATAGGCGCCCGCAATTCAAGTCTCAGTTCGCAACTCCCAGAACTTACAACTCAGATCGTCTTCCGGAGCGGTTCCCATCCGTCGGTATCCACGGCGTGGTGTGTCTGTATCCGGCCCACCCAATTTACTTTTGAGGAGGAAGAATTACAATGATTCGATCCATAAAGGGTACGGCAAGAGGTATCAAGTCGGCCCTCCATTTACAAGACCTCAGCAAGACGTACAAAGTGCATCAGAGGAAATTCGGCGTCCGCGCCGCTCTGAAAAGCCTCGTCTATCGTGACTACAAGGTGATTCAAGCGGTTCAAGACGTTACCTTCGACGTGGCGCCGGGTGAAGTAGTGGGTTTCCTGGGGCCGAACGGCGCAGGCAAGACCACCACCATCAAAATGCTCTCCGGGCTGCTGTATCCGAGCCACGGGGAGGCACGCGTTCTGGACTACGACCCATGGCGCCGCCAGCGAGAGTTCCTGAAACGAATTACGCTCATCATGGGACGTCGCAATCAGCTCGTCTGGGACGTTCCAGCCATCGATTCGTTCGAGTTCTTCCGCATCATCTACGGAATCCCTCAGGCGGACTACAAGAGCATGCTCGACGAGATGGTCGCCCTGCTCGATCTCGAGCCACTGCTCTACAAGCCGGTGCGTAACCTGTCGCTCGGCGAACGGATGAAATGCGAGCTGGCCGGTGCGCTCCTGCACCGTCCCGAGGTGTTGTTCCTCGACGAGCCGACGATCGGTCTGGACGTGCTCGCGCAATACCGTTTCCGGCGCTTCCTCGGCGAATACAACCGCCGTTATGGCGCCACCATCCTGCTCACCAGCCACTATATGGGCGACGTGGAGGAACTCTGCCACCGCGTCGTATTCATCGATCAGGGAAGGATGCTGTTCGATGGCAGTATCGTCGCACTGGCGGAGCGCTTCCTGCCGTACAAGACGCTGCAGTTGCGGACGCGCGGTGGCGCGGATCTCTCGGCCTATGGCGAAGTAATTTCACGAGTGGGAGACATGATCACACTGCGTGTCCCGAAGAAGGACACGCTGCAGGTCCTCGCGCGGCTGGTGGCGGAGTTGCCCATCGAAGATCTGAATGTAAGCGATCCGCCCATCACCGAAGTAGTCAAGCATATTTACACATTGAAAGAAGCCGCCTTGGCGATTGCCTAGGCCGGCAACAACGGAGTCGAAAACATGATGTTCAGACTTTTTGAGCTTTTCAGAGGATATTTCCGCATCAACATGGTGCGCTTCCTCGCGTACCGTGTGGAAACGGTCATCTGGCTGGTGGGGATGATCCTCCCCCCGGTGGTGTTTCTGTCCGTCTGGCAGAGCGCCGCCCAACAGGCCGGCCGTTCTCTCGCCGGCTTCAGCAGGGGCGACATCGCCACCTACTTCATCGCCGTGATGCTGGTCAATCATGTCACCCAAGCGTGGGCCGTCTTCCTTTGGGAGTCGTATGTGCGCGAGGGCTACCTCAGCTACGTGATTCTGCGCCCGAACCCCGTCATGTTCCAGGACTTCGCCGAGAACGTGGCTTTCAAGGTCGCAACCCTTCCCGTGATGCTGCTCACGGCAGTCGGGCTGGCCGCCACGTTTGCGCCCACCCTTCACTGGAAGCCCTGGGCGGTAGTGGCCTTCATCCCTGCGCTGCTCTTGGCGTTCGCGCTCCGCTTCACGGTGGATTGGATCACCGCCACGTGGGCGGCTTTGAACATGACCAAGGTGGACGCCGTCAACGTGCTGTTCTTCTTTATCCTCTTGATGACATCCGGCCAGATGGCGCCGCTACCGCTGCTCCCCCGGGGAATCCAAATGGTGGCTAATGCCTTGCCCTTCCGCTGGATGCTGGATTTTCCGGTCCGGCTGCTGATGGGACGCGTGGGCACCGAAGAAGCTCTGATCGGTTTTGCGGCGCAGGCCGGCTGGCTGGTGGCTATGACCGGGATCGGATTCGTGGCTTGGCGCTCGGGCATGCGTAAGTTCACGGCGGTGGGATTATGAGACGCCGGATGGATCTGCTGCTGCTCTTTTTCAAGCTTGGATTCGTCACCGAAGCCGAGTACCGGATGAACTTCTATCTGCACGTGTTCGAAACGTCCGTGAAGTTCATCACCGGGATTTCCGTCCTGTGGGTGGTGTTCTCGCAAACCAAATCCATCGGCGGTTGGAGCTGGGATGAGTTGATGGTGGTGCTCGGCTTGTGGTTCATCACCAGCGGACTCATCAACATGGTGATCGCGCCCAGCATTAAACAGTTCATGACCGATGTCTGGAAGGGCACGCTGGACTACGTGTTGACGAAGCCGGAGAACCACCAGTTCATGGCCAGCGCGCGCAAGGTGGCCATCTTCCAGGTGATCGATCTCTTGATAGGGATATCCGTGCTGTCCACTGCTCTGGTCCGGCTGGGCGCCGTGATCGGCGTCGAGCAGGCGATCATGTTCTCACTCGCGCTTTTCTCCGGAGGCGTTATTCTCTACTCATTCTGGGTGAGCCTGGGTACGCTGGCGATATGGGCCGTGAAGCTGGAGAACCTGGTCCTGGTCTTCTTCGCCATGTTCGAAGCGGGGCGCTGGCCAGCGGGGCTCTATCCGTTCTGGCTGCGCTACTCGCTCACGTTTCTGGTTCCCGTGGGCCTGGCGATAACGGTCCCCTCGGAAGCGCTTCTCGGCCGGCTGCACTGGAGCACGGTGCTGCTTTCCTCGGCTTGGGCGGTGGTGACATTCTTCGCGTCGGCGTGGTTCTTTAACTTCGGCGTTCGCAAACGCTATATGGGGGCGTCCGCTTGATTACGGCGGCGCCGGGAGGTGCGGAGTGAAGCTCGGTGATGTGTTGCAGAAGGAGCGGACGCGGTGCCACCTCGGCCGGGAGAACGTGGCGCACCAGCTCGGATTGTCTGAACCGGAGTACGTGGACCTGGAGGCGGGGCTGTCCGGCGCCGAGAGGTGGGGTCCGCTGTTGGGGCGCATTGCGATCTTGCTCCAAGCGCCCACTTCACGTCTGGTGACCGAGTCGGGCCGCTCAGTCCCGGCTAACCTGGGCCGGGTGGGAGCGCTGATTCGCAGCCGGCGGATCCAACGTGGGACTGCCGCGGAAGAGTTTGCGCGCCTGCTGGAGCTTTCTGCTCCGGAGTACGAATGCATTGAGAACGGCAGTTCGGACATGGAGCGCTACGGGCCTCTGCTCCTGCGATTCGCCGAACTGGTCGATCAGCCCATCTTCAATCTCCTGTATCCTTGCGGGCTGCCTCTTGAGAAGGTAAGCAGCTATCCGTAGCGGCTACAGTCCGCCTGGGCGGGCAGCTTCATGATCAACCTGCGCCATGTGCGGCATACACTTGGCGCGTTGGGGGGGTGCTTTGATGAACATTAGCGACGACAAGATGAGCCGGGCGTGGATGGGTGCTGCGCCGACGGCGCCCCCGAACCCCTCATTGTACTTGGACACGGTGCGGGCCACCGCGTTCGCCCAGTCTTACAAGGCACGCTCGTTCGAGTCTCTCTCGGTGGAGCCCGGGGCCCTGCTGCTCGATGTCGGGTGTGGCACCGGCGATGACGTGCTGTCCCTGGCGCGCGCCGTCGGACCCGGAGGAAAGGTGATCGGCTTGGACAAGAACCCGGCCATCATCGCCGAAGCTTCGCGGCGTGCCGCGAACGCGGGCCTGCCGGTGGAATTCCAGGTCGGAGACGCGTGCCGAATGGAATTCCCAGACAACTCATTCGACGGTTGCCGTTCCGACCGCGCCGTTCAACACATGGACAACCCGGAGCGGGCGGTGGCCGAGATGGTCCGCGTGCTGCGTCCCGAAAAACTGCTGGTCATCACTGAGCCCGACTGGGAGACGCTCGTCATCGATCCGGGGCAGCGCTTCATTACCCGGCGTGTAGCCAACTTTCTGTGCGACCAGTGTGTGCGCGAGGGTTGGATCGGACGCCGCTTGTGGGCCATGTACCAGCGTTCAGGCTTGATCGAGATCTCCGTGAACGCCGAAGCATTCATTCTCACCGATTTGGTTTCGGCCGATCGAATTTGGGGCCTGCGGCGCCACGCGTTGCGCGCCCAGCAGGCAGGCGTGATCTCCACAGCCGAGATGGATGCGTGGTGGCGGGAACTTGAGGCTGCCCATGCTTGCGGTCAGTTCTTCAGTGCCACCGTCGGATTCATGGCACGCGGACGCAAGCCGGCGTCATGCCCTTCCGAAACGTGGCGGCGGGACCACTCTGCGGCATGACCAATGATCCGATTGCCGACAGTGCCGCCAACGGCTGGTTTGTGCGCAGGAACGATAACCTCCCAGCACGGCTCTTTTGCTTGCCTTATGCGGGGGGCAGCGCGTCCCTCTTCGTCCGCTGGCGAGTTCCTTTATCTCCCCTTGTCGAGGTCTGCCCCGTCGAGTTGCCGGGCCGCGGTGGTCGCCTCTTCGAACAACCTTTCACACGCATGCAGCCGCTCGTTGAAGCGCTAGCGGAAGCCACCTTGCCTCTGCTGGACCGGCCATACAGCTTGTTCGGGCACAGCAACGGCGCGCTGATCGCCTTCGAATTGGCGCGCCACCTGCGGCGAAGTGGCGCTGCCCAGCCCTGTCTCCTCATTGTTTCAGCCTCCAGGGCCCCGCACTTTCCGTCCCATACTCCTGGGCTTCACGATCTGCCCCGGGCGGAATTCCTGGAAGGTGTCCGGCGCTTGAACGGAGCGGCACAGGAAGTTTTCGACAACTCCGAGCTAATGGATCTTCTCATTCCTGTGCTCCGGGCCGATCTCGCCGTGAACGAGACCTATGAGTATCGAATACAGGATCCGCTGGACTGTCCCATCATCGTGTACGCCGGAAACCAGGACGATACGGTTACGCCCGACGAGTTTACCGGATGGCGTGCCTGCACCCGTGCTGGGTTCCGTCTGCAATGGTTCCAAGCCGACCATTTCTCGCTCCTGCGCCAGCCGCAGCGGGTGATAACTCATCTCTCGCGCGACCTCAAGGATGCCTTTACCCTGTGTGCTGGTACCGGCGCGACCGTCCCGTTCGCCCGCCCGGCGCACTCTGACGGTCCGCTGTCTGTCGAATGACCAAGACTCTCTTTTCTTCGATCATCGTGCCCGTCTGCATCGTCGTCTTGCTCCTTGCCGCCGGCCTCGAGTTCGCGGGTGTACAGTACGTGGCCGACCGCGGCGGCGCCGTGCTGGTCGTGATCAATAGCGCTTCTCCTACGGACTTCTCTAAACAAGTGCTCGATGGCGTAGCCAAGGCCCAGAACGTGCTCGAGCTTCGTCGTCTTCCGGCGCCCACCACGGTGACAGTCGACATCAAGACCGTGGATACGCACGCGCAGAACGGGAGCGCTTATTACCACACCTGCCGCATTCTGGCGGAGGAAATTGCGCGTCACCGCGTCCTCGGCGTTATCTCCAGTTGCACGTCCTTGACCGAGAAGCCGGTTATCGAGATTTGCCGGTCCCTGAAGATTCCTCTTCTGATAGCTGTGGCGAGCAACGACCAGTTGCTGAGTGCGAATACGGCTGGAATTGTCTTCCGCCTGCTTCCCAATAACAGCGAGCAGGTGCGGGAGATTGCCCTCTGGGCATCTAGATACCAGGCCGTGGCGGTATTCCACGAGTCCAATGATTACGGCGACTTCTTGTTTGACCGCCTGGCCGCACAGATGCAGCGGGAAGGCCGGCGGTACTACAGCTTTCCCGTTTCGCAGTACACCGAGTTCGCGACGCTTCTGCCGAACCTCCGGACCTACCAGCTGGACTCTTGCGTCTTCCTCGGCTATTCGTCGCGAGCCGCGGATCTGCTCGATAAGATGGAGCGTTCTGGATTGAAGCTGCCCATCCTGCTGTCGGACGGGTCTTTTTCCGTGGACCTGCAGAGCGCAATGCGGAACTACTCGTTTCCGGTCAGCTTGTGCTTCCCCACAGATCCGGGCATGAATGGAGTTGGCCTCAAGGGCTTCGGAACGTACGGATATGATGGTTACCTGCTGCTCTCGCGCCTGCGGCGGGAAGCTCCCTCGCGCCATCGTCCGCTTGCCTCCGACGCGTTCCGTGTCATCGCCGGCGAGGGCTCCCAAGGCGGCACGGATGCTGCCAATCCCCTGCATAGCTATTCGTTCGATGCCCTGGGAGAGCCGTCCGGCGCGCGCTTTGCTGTAATCCCAGCCACTGGTCGCTTCCCATGAACTCACCTCGCCACTCCCTCCGGAGGTTCGTACCGGAGATTTTCTGCGGCTACGGCGGATTCAAGCTGTTCTTGGCCCTGTTTGTCGTAGCACTCTACCTTCCGGTTACTGCGCTGGTGTGCAGCAGCCACGGCGTTACGCTGGCCGTGTTGATTTTTCTGGCTGTCTGGTGGACGGCGTCCGTCTGGCATGCCGCTGCCGGGTTCGGTCTACTGCTCGTTTTTGCCAATGTCTTTTGGATGGATGCTCTGCGAAAGTTTTATTTCCACCGCGTGGGACCTCAGCGCGGGGGTACACGCCCGAACGAGCACACCCCGCGTCTGCTCCGGGTTTGCGCTCCGGCCGGGCTGGCGCTTGTGCTCCTGGCGATTCCGATCTTGGATCTTCGGTTCGGCCGCTACTGGCCGGTTGCCGTACAGGCGCTGCTGCTCGCCTCGGCCCCGTTTCAATATGCGGCCCTCCTCGGCAGGCGTCCCGAGCGCGACTGGATTCCAGGTATCCATACCTGGCTCCGCTTCGATGCCCGCAACTTCAATGTGGCGGCAATGGGATCTCCCTCCGCGGCTGTTCAGAAAGAGGTTCAGGCTTGCCTCCAGCACTGCCGGCAGGGCCCAAATGACGCCGACACCGGGCGATTCCTCGAATCGGGCCATGCTTCGACGAGTTGGAATGGTATCGGCGGGTTGTACGCCGGCATCAGCTCCTTTCTCCGCATCGACCCGGAGACGATCACGCTTCACGAGAGGACGACCGCCGCCATCCAGTTCGCGCTCGAAGAAGTTCTGGAGACACGCTATGCCGCCCGCCGGCCCACGCTGGTAACCACCGATTGCGAGTACCCGGAAATCGTGGATCGTCTCTTGGTGGACCTCGAGGCCCGGTCCAGCATCCGCTTGCACCGTGTTCCGATCGAGGAACGGATTTGGCGTGGTGCTTCGCAGACGGAGATTCTCGAGACCCTGGTCTCGTTTTGTGCCCGTGCGAAGCCGGACATAATCGTCATAAGCCATGTCGCTTTCTCCTCCGGCTTCGTTCTGGACATCGTGCCGGCAGCGGCGGCGCTCCGGGCGCTCAATCCGGAGATTCTAATAATCGTGGACGGCGCACAGGCCATCGGCAACATCGAGGTCGCGCCAGAAGTGTTTCGCTCCGTCGAGTACTACGCCGCTTGCGCGCATAAGTGGCTGCTCGCTCCCCCCACCCTGGGCCTGCTCGTGAGGAACATGCCATTGCTCTCGAGCCGCCACGGTCTGGCTGCTTTCCGGAAGCCTTCGCTGCCCCACTCGTCGTACCCAGTGGTGGAGAACCGCTATGGGCCGACAATGGCGTACCCGCCGCTATTTGCGCTGAACTATGTTCTGCACCAGGAGTTCGGACCGCTCGGCATGGGCCGCATTGCCAGCCATAACCATGGCCTCGCACAGGTGCTCCGCCGGGAAATCCCAGCCTTATGCAAGGATGCGGTCATGGTGAACACGTCGGGGTCGATTGTCAGCTTCATTTGGAAAGACTGCGTTGACACCATACAGCAGCGGCTGGGCCGGAGGGGAATCCAGTGCGCGGCGCTAGATGTGAATTGGCAGGGTGTGCCCGCGCGAGCGCTGCGTTTATCAGTGCACTATTTCCACAGCGAGCACGACGTAGCAGACCTGCTAAGTGTGCTTGAAGACGAGCAAGGCCGGATCGCGTCCTCGGCCTTGGAAGGATACCGAGGCGGCGCGATCGCAGAACCTGAAATGAAAGCAGAGAGGACAACATGATAACCATAAGACGACAGTTCCTGGCCTGGGCCGGAGGAGCAGTGGGCTTGGGTGCGGCGCCGCCGCCCCAGACCAACGCTCCGGAACCTCCCAAGCCCGTGGCCGGTGTCGACCTGAAAAAGTATCGCGCCGCGATTGCGGCTGGCGACGCTCCAAACGTGAATCATTTTATCGAGTCGGACTCGAGCCTCGTCTATTTGCGCGACGAGAATGGCGTTTCCGTCCTGTTACTGGCGTGCCTCGCGGGACATGCCAGCGTAAGGGACCTCCTGGTTTCGAAGGGCATGGCCCTGGACATCCATGAGGCCGCTGCGTCCGGGAGCGTCAAGCGGCTGAATGAGCTCCTGTCCGGCGCGCCGAACGCCGTGAACCTCAATCATGTGGCCGGTTACACGCCGCTGCACCTTGCAGCCGCTTGTGGCCAAACGGCGATCGTCGACATCCTGCTTGGGAAAGGCGCTAACCTAGACGCCAAAAATCCAGGGACTTTCGACGAGACTCCAGTGCATGCGGCGCTCCAGTGCCGGGACGACAGCGCGTCGTACGCGGCGGCCTACTCGATGCTGCGCAACGGCGCCAATCCCAGCGCCGCGCGCAAGGACGGCGTGACGCTCCTGCACGCGGCCGCCGGAGCGGGACGCGTGGAATCCGCCGCCCTGTTGCTGCGCAAAGGCGCCCGTGCCGACGTGAAAGACGCCTCCGGGAAAACTCCACGCGATTATGCGCTGGCCAATCGCCGTGCCGATGTGGCGGCGCTGCTGGAGCACCCCGGCCGCGTTCCGCCCGACTGCTACACGGGCCGTTTCGCCTGGACCCGGAGCGGAGAGCCCCTGGCCGCCCTCGGCAATCGTGGTCTTCCCCCGCTTTGGGTCAACGAGTTCGTGATGTCCGCACATTTCGACCTGGAAAAGACAAAGCGGCTTTATGCCACCTGCTCGGATCTGTTGCTCGGACGCTCCACATTCGACGAACTAGCCGTGGAGGGCGCGGCCCACATGGGCCGGGCCGACATCGCCGAGTTTCTCCTCGACAAGGGCTCCCCGTTGTCTCTCTGCACGGCTTCTATGCTCGGTCTCCTCGACCGCGTGAAACGGCTGCTCGAGGAGGATTCTCAGCGTGTTCGAGAACGCGGCGCTCACGATTTTCCTCTGATCTGGTACCCCGCGTGGGGCAAGGAACAGGTTGAGACGGCGGAGTATCTCCTGCGCAGCGGCGCCGACCCGGATGCCGCGAGTCTGGGCTCTACGGCGTTGCACATCGCCGCGAAGAAAGGCCAGTACGAGATGTGCCGGCTTCTCCTCGAACATGGGGCCAATCCCGACCTGCTGGGCCGGGCCGCTGATGGCTCTATGCAGACGCCCGTCCAAATGGCGGCCAAGGCCGGCCATAACCGCCTGGTCGAACTTTTCCATTCTTACACCCCGGCTCCTGGGAAAACACACTAACTCCGACGGCCGGACCATGCATGGATCGCGGCGGCCATGCTTCGGATGAGGGTTACAAACCGTCTTTGCCCCTCGTTACGTCGAATTGGGCTTCGTTTCCGAGTCCGCGCACAACGCCCGGTCTTGACGCCGCTCACGCTCTGTTCGGCTCTCCCGAAATGTGGGCGAAGGAATGCCATGAAGAATACTTACCTGACTTAGACACTGCGGAGAGCAACTGCTGGATCTCGTCGTGCACTCGCTCTACAGTAACAAGGAGATCTTTCTTCGCGAGCTGATATCGAACGCTTCCGATTCGCTAGACCGATTGCGGTTCGAGGCCATCCTGCAGCCCGAACTGTTGGCCGGCCAGGAGAAGCTCGAGATTCGGCTGGAGGTGGATTCGAAAGCGCGGACTTTGACGGTCAGCGACACCGGCATCGGTATGAGCCGGGAGGAGGTGATTGCGAACATTGGGACCATCGCGCATTCCGGCACTCGTGAACTCCGCGTCAACATGGAGCGGCGCGAGGGACGCGACCCAAGGTGGAGCTGAGCCAGAAGGACCACGCGGAGTTCTACAAGCACATCGCTCAGGACTGGAACGAGCCCATGGAAGCCTTTTCCTTTAAGGCGGAGGGGCTTCACGAATATCAGGCTCTTCTCTTCATCCCCGCGAAAGCTCCACAGGATCTTTACTACCATGCTCCCGATTGCGGCCTGCAACTCTATGCCCGGGGTGTCGGTCATCGCTCGCCTTTTTTCGAGACTTACGATTCAAGCGATTTCGGACATCTGATATGAGCGGCCCGCCTCGGAGAAGGCATCCTGTACAAAACTGCTAGCGGGCTGGGTCCCCCATTCTCGTCGTCGCCCGCGACGGGCGTCAGTCGTGCAGGACGACGTTCAAAAGGGACCGGTGAACTTCCAGGACCCCGTTATACTTGATGAGGCCCAGTTTGCGGAACCTGTTCATGAAGAAGCTGACCCTTGAGCGGGTGGTCCCAACCATCTCCGCCAGCGTTTCCTGGCTGATTTTTGCAATGATAGGCTCAGGCTTGTCGTCCTTTCCGAAGTTAGCCAGCAAGAGGAGCACCCTCGCCAGCCGCTTCTCACTGGAATTGAAGAGATGGTCCACGAGATCCTCTTCAATCCGAATGTTGCGAGAAAGCAGATAGGCGACAAACCGCTCGGAAAATGCCGACTCACCGTGGAGGACGCGGATCATGCTCGCTTTCTCGACGCGCATTACCGAACACGGGGACATCGCGATGGCCGTGGCCATACGCAATAGCTGGCCCGCCAGGCATCCTTCACCAAAGAAATGGCCGGCAACGCAGATAGCGATGACCGCTTCTTTCCCGTGCTTGGAGATAACAGTGAGCTTGATCCTGCCTTTCTGGAGGTAAAAGACCGCGTCCGCGGGGTCGCCCTGCAAAAACACCGGTTGGCTTTTGCGATAGTCGGTAATCGTCCTTCCTTGGCCGACTATCGCCAGAAACGCCTCCGGATCGAAGGGCAGCTTTTCAATGGATTTCATATCCGAGTCCTCCAGCCGCTCATAGCGAGAGCTTGCTGTTTTAGCACGAACACCAGAGCGGGATCGATCTCCGTCACTTTCTGGAACTCGTGGGCGTGTCTTTCTTTGAGCTGCGACTACCATTTGGGGATCCAGATCAACTTTAATAATTGTACACCTGGAGTGTCCTCTCTTGGTACGTTTTGGGGTGAGCTGGTCGCCCAAAAGCTTTCCCTTATGGGCACACTTGCAACGCTGTTGCATTTGCACTGGGCGCGTTCGGCGCTCTTTGAGTCCAGTACCTTCTTGTCGCGCGGCAACTACCGCATGCTGTGAAAGTCGCTTGAGGCCGGCCTCTTTCGTCAGCGCAGGCAATAGCGTGCAATTCTCTTCTGAGCGAAATAACCATATGAGGAATCGATGCTGGAGTGCTTCTCAACTGAGCGTCGAGGGTCCCGATTGCTCGCGGGCGTAGCGCGCCAGCCGGTGCGAGAGGTGTTGGGGGCACTCCTGACAAATCCCTCGATGCCGGAAAGCCTTGTTGATCTTAAAGGGATCGATCAAGCCTCCATCTTCATGCCGTATTTCGACCGCGGATTTCATCGGAGGTCCCGCTGCGCCAGGCGAAGGATATGAGCCGCGGGATGGTTTGCGTCCGCACCGGAATGCATGGAAGCGCGGGCGGCAACGAAGCGCCCTCTTGCCTTACCCCGGCGGTTTCTTATTGCAAACGAAAGGAGATGCCTGTGCAACGGCGAAAACACTTGAGTGGGGGTGCGCTATGCGCCATGGGAGCGTTCTTTTTGCTGCCTTTGGGCTGGGCCGGTGACAATTCATTCTTCATCACGTATACGCACCAGATGGAAGAGCCCGGGAACCTGGAGATAGCCACCAAAAATGTGACCGGCAGACCCGGAAGGGGAAACCGATTCCTGGGCTCCGCAACCGAGTTCGAGTATGGCGTCAAAGCCTGGTGGACGAGCGAATTCTACCTGGACGGACAAACCACAATCGGCGAGAGCACGCTGTTCACAGGGTATCGCTGGGAGAACCGGTTTCGGCTGCTCTCGCGCGAGCACTGGATCAACCCAGTGCTTTATGTCGAGTTTGAAAACATCAACGGCGCCGACAAGAGCATGCTCGAGGTGGTGGGCCGGGATGGGAAGGATAGTCTCATCGAGCCAAACGGCAATGCCCGATCTGAGAAGAAGCGGGAGCTCGAGGCCAAGTTGATCTTAAGCAGCCATTTCAAAGGCTGGACAATCGCCGAGAATTTCATCGTGGAAAAGAACGTCAGGCATGCGCCTTACGAGTTCGGCTACGCGGCAGGCGTCAGTCGGCCACTGGCGCTGGCGGCAAGGCCGGATCCGTGCAACTTCTGCCCCGAGAACTTCCAAGCCGGCCTGGAGATGTACGGTGGTCTCGGAACGCACGACGGCTTCGGTCTGCCTGGAACTTCGCATTATGTCGCGCCGACCGCGGCCTGGACGCTAGCCAGCGGGACCGCGTTCAAAGTCTCCCCCGGCTTCGGAATCACCGGCACCAGTGCCGGCTTCATACTTCGTTTTGGTGTGTCCTACGAGGTCGCTCAATTCGGACGCGCCACCCGGAATCTCTTTTTCAACCGTGGAGGCCATAAATGAAGGTCTTTGGAGCTGTACTAACTTGCTTGGTTCTCGCCGTCGCATCGGCCCGGGGAGGAAGTCCCCTGCAGCAGTCGCCGGCCAGAGCCGCAAACACCAAGAATCCGCTGGAAGGCAATGAGCGGGCGCGGCGGGCAGGCGCCAAATTGTATGCTCGAGAGTGCGCTTCCTGTCACGGGCCGGACGGCTCAGGGTCGGGGAACGCGCCGTCGCTGAATCGCGACGACGTGCACCAGGCCACGCCAGGTGCGCTGTTCTGGGTCTTGCGTAACGGTTCTCTCCGCCGCGGCATGCCGTCGTTTGGGCACTTGCCCGACACACAGCGCTGGCAAATTATCGTTTTCTTGAGAGGAGGGCGTGATGCTGAAACGGGTTCGCCCGGCAGCCGCTGACGGCAGACCCCGGCCCACGCCGGCATTCTTGTTGCGTATGGCAGGCCTTGATGGCCCGCCTTTCGAGTGGCACCGGCGTAGTTCTACGATAGGCGCGCTATGGAACCTTTGACTGCCACGTCAGTCGAGGGGGCGATACCCTTCGCGGAGACGCTCAACCTCCTCGACACCGCGAAACAGTGATGAGCGGCGAGTTCTTAACGCCTGCGCACCGCGCGGGCGAATTGCAAGTCTGGTGCGTCCGGCTCGACTCATCGGAAGCAGCACTGCAATGCTGCCTGTCGTTTCTTTCACTGGAAGAGCGCTGCCGGAACCTGCGGTTTGCAACCGAAAGGTTGGGGCGAAGGTGCGCCGTCTCATGAGGTGTGCTTCGCGCTCTGCTAGGCTCTTATGCGGGACGCCATCCCCAGGACCAGTGTTCACTTTTCCGAACTGAGGGAAAACCGGCTATGGACGGCGAATCGAGGCTCCGGTTTAACGCGTCGCACTCGGGCAACGTCGGTGTCTACGCGTTTGCGCTCGGCTGCGACCTCGGTATCGATGTAGAGCAAGTCCGCGCTCTGGACGATAGGCAATCGATAGCGTCACGCTTTTTCTGCCGCGATGAGGCGACGCAAGTAACCTTGCTCCAAGGCCACGATCTAAGGTCCGCATTCTTCCGATGCTGTACCCGAAAAGAAGCCTATATTAAGGCGGTCGGTGGCGGACTATCGATGGCGTTGGACAGCTTCCAGGCGACGCTTCGCGGAGAGGATCCGGTGCGCTTCGTTCGCATCGGCGGCGACACGCAGGAGGCCGCCCGTTGAACGCTCCGGCATTTCGAGCCAGCACTCGAGTACGTGGCGGCGCTCGCTTACCGGGATCCTGCGCGACCAGTCGAAATCCGCCCGGTAGTTACCGCCGACGAACTGCTGTTCGAGCGCGTTCGCACGTCGAAGCCGCGTCCTTGGACGAGCGGCTAGCTAGCCAGCCGGCGGTTCTTTCCGTCGCAGGCGTGATGTCGCAAAAAGGGTCGTCATACGCGCCGCGATACGGACGCAACCTGGCCACGTAGCCGTCCCCGGACCGAAAGAACCTGGGGCTCAATTGGGCGGAAGACTCAGGAGATAGTCATAATGTTCCACTGGTGGCGATACTTCTCGGGCGGTTATCACTTTCAGGAAGGACCTCTCGATCAGGGTCGGAACCCTTTATTGCTGGCTGCGATAGATATCGAGCTGCCGGCCAATTCAGAAACTGCTCGTGAGGGAGTTTATTACAAGTCAGTGGGCCAGCCGATTCATTTGGGAGCAGAACGAAAGCGCCCGCGGGCCGTGGTTGAACAACACGCGACGGCTGCTTTGCCGGTGTTTCCTGGTTCCACTAACAGGGCCAGACCGCCTATGCTGAAAATGCAGGACTCAAGATCCTGTTAGTGGAGAACGTCCCACGCGAACGCACACGGTTTTCGTTTTCAGCGCTACAGCCGAGGCCGAGGTCGTCCCGAACGGCACCCGGGGCAGATTGGAAATGCTGGCCGCGATGGCCCAAGGCGCGCGTTTGGTCCGTCACAATTCCTGCCGTTTGTGATCGCCGGATATCCGGCACTGAAGTCGTTGTCATTGCGCGATTTCAGGTGCACATGGCCGCGTGTCTTGAGTGCGATTGTCCGGTAGACGTCGAGCTTTAATTCGTAGAGCGAGTTCTTCCATCCCGTAAGGCATCGGTGCGCAGCATCGGCTCAATGAACGATGTCTTGATCTTCTCGATTGCCATGTAATTTGATTGTCGCGCGCGGCAAGGCTGCCGCTGCGCTACCGCCGCTGCGACGCTAGAGGGAATCAGCGGGTTCCAGCAGCGCCCAGTGTGGAACTGACACACGCCGTCCATAACCATAAAGGAGACCATTATGATTCGCAGAGTAATCGCATCAGGCCTGTTGGCTGCATCCCTGCTGGCGTCCGCATACGCGCAGCAGAAACCCAATTTCACCGGCACCTGGAAGCTGAACGTTGCCAAGAGCGACTTCGGCGAGGATCCCGTCCCCAAGAGCCGTACCGACGTCATCACCCACAAGGATCCGTCGCTCACAGACCAAGTCTCCACCGAAGGCGCGAAAGGCAAGCAGGAATACACCGCCGTTTACACCACCGATGGCAAGGAAGTGGTTAACAAGCAAGGAGCCCGCGAGCTCTACTCGATCTTCCACTGGGACGGCAGCAAGCTGGTGAACGATTCCAAGCTCCACGTCAATGATGAGGACATCATTATCAAGCAAATCTGGAGCCTGTCCGCCGACGGCAATACGATCACCCAGAACGTGCACTACAACACGCCCGAGGGCGAGACCGACCACACGCTAGTTTACGAGAAACACTAGGGCGCCGCCGTATCGGCTGCCCGCGCACTCGTGCAGCAGCCGGCGCCGGCGCCTCCAGCAAGCCCAACTACAGCGGCACCTGGAAGCTCGACGTCGGTAAGAGCGACTTCGGTACCGTCCCCGGCCCCCGCACCCAGAAGGTTGACCCCAAGGTTGCTAACGACGAAGAGGGGACCCATGGGCAAGCAAGCCTGGGAGATCAACCTGGTCGCGGACGGCACCGCCAAGATAGGGGGATCGTGACGTCGGAAATGCGGTGGCCTGGGAAGCCAACAACATCGTGGTCACCACCAAAGGATGACTGGAAGGGAAGAACACACCGAAGACCGGGGCTGGGGCAGAGTAGCAAGAGATTCCCGACGGAGTGCCACGAGTTCTCCTCGCAACAGGAAGCTACATTGGCGAAGGGTTCGACGACTCGCGACTCGATACGCTGTTCCTCACCATGCCGATCTCCTGGCGCGGCACGCTGCGGCAATACGTCGGCCGGTTGCATCGGATACATCACGGGAAAAAAGTAGTCCGAGTGTTCGACTACGTGGACATCCAGGTTCCGATGCTTGGGCGCATGTACGAGAAACGACTGAAAGGCTACCCAGCCATCGGATATGAAATGGAATCAGACGACAAGTTGTGGTCGATATGTAGATACCAGAAGACAAAATGGTGCTCTGGATCGTTTGGACCGATGCACAAGTCCCAGGGAATCAAAACGGATCTCGACAGTCCACTGCACTAGCTAGGCGCCGGTGCGCTACCGCGAATTGAACTCGTTGAGTGGACTGAAAATAAAGGATTTGGTCGGGGCGGGGCGATTTGAACGCCCGACCCCCTGCGCCCAAGGCAGATTTCTACTTTGTAATCAAACGTACTATTTTCAAGCATTTGTAAATACACAACTTGTAACCTTCATATTGAAGTCTGTTGAGGATTATTGG
>CATPCJ010000165.1 GCA_955652915.1 uncultured Bryobacteraceae bacterium | reverse complement strand
GTGTAGATAAGGTATCCGCCGGGTTCGATCGCGCCTGCCAACCCGCCCAGCGTCTCGCGGACTCGATCGTTTTCCGGGAAGAGTTCAAAAAGTCCCGAAACGATGCCGACCGTCGGCTTAGGTTGCAGCACAAGCAATGAGGCCCGATCGAAAGCATCGCCCTGCTCGAACCGCGCGCAGAGTGTCATCTCGGCGACCAGCCGCCGCCCCAGCTCGACATTCCGCGGGTCGAAATCGCGCAGCAGGACGTCGTCCGGCGCGACGCCTGAATGCGCGATCGCCTCCAGCACATAGCGGCCGTGCCCCGCGGCGACATCGACAATGCGCACCGGGCGTCCGCTATCCCTTAGATTGCCCACCGCGCGGCCGATCAGTTCCTGGATGAGTTGCTTCCGGGCGCGGATCCCTCTCCAGCCCGGCGAGTTCAGATAGAACCAATCGATCAGCGTTCCGATGGGGGTGATGCCGGACGGCCGGTTGCGATAGACGTAGTCGAGTGAGCTTCCGGAATCGAAACCCGAAGCACAGCCGAGGCGGATCCCATCCGAAAGCCGACCGATGGTCCGCAAAAACAACTTCGTGATTGCGAACAAAAAACCTTTGGGCGACCACGCCGGCATCGGCCGCAACAAGCCGTCGTATTCAGTCTTCGTAAATCCCGCGCGATCCGCATGCGCCAAGCTCGGCCGCACGGCGGGCCTGGCAAACTGCCGCTCCAGAAACGCCCGCACTTTGGCGATCGGTAAATGCCTGTCCTTCTCGCCCAGCGTGTCGTGGAAGAATCCTTCGAAAGAGTGAATCTCCTTCTGATCCGTGCTCAGCCGCTCGAAAAAGCGGCGCGGCGGCTGGTTATGGATCACCCAATCGGAGCCGGACAACAATACCTGCGTGGGCACACGAATCGCCGCGGCGTCCGCCATCAGCCGCTCGGACATTCTGTAAAGGTCCAGCAGCACACGCGCTGAGATCTGCAGCTTGATCAACGGATCGGTGTGGTAGGAAGCGATTCGCTCCGGGTCGTGCGTCAGTGCGCGGCCCTTGACGTAGGATTTCACGTAGAAGTCGCCCATCAGCTTATGCCAGATACCCAGTCCCGGTCGCGCGAATGGCACATACAATTTCACCTGGAATGCAGGCGCCGCCAGCACCAGGCAGCGGATCGACGGCGCATAGTCGTGAGCCCAGGCGGCCGCTATCACCGCGCCCACGCTCTGCGCGGCCACGGCGGTATTCTCTTCCGCGATGCCGAACTCGGCCTGTATGTAGCGCACGAACTCGTCCAGGTCCCGGACGAACGTCGCCATGGTTGTTGTCGAATCTTGTTCGCCTTCGGAGCGGCCGTGCGCGCGCGCGTCCCACGCGAAGAAGGACATTTCCGGCAAATCCAATTCATCCACCACGTGCGCCATGCGGCCCGAATGCTCATGACCCCGATGAAGGAGTATAACCGCGCGATCTCCGGTCCCCCGCCAATGGCAAAAGAAAATCTTTACGCCGTCGTGCGTCCGGAAGAAACACTCTTGCGGAACTCGCGATGCCGAACGCTGGCCAACGGCAAGTACTGACGGATGCATCTTCCCTATCCTAGCGCCCGCCGCACGCGATGAACGATGGTTGCGCAGCACAGTACAATCCACGCCGCCGGCGCCGCTCCCGTCACCCACGCGCTCACCGGCCAGCCGAGGGCCAGCCATGCGCCTAAAACTCCCAGCGCCAGCGCGCGATCGCTTTTGCCAAACGGACCATCATAACGGCGCGTGCTCCCGATCGTCAGCCCCACCACGCCCGCCATCTCGGTGAGCGCGGCGAAGAAGATCGCGCCTGCAACCCCCAGCGGATTCCATCCGGGCAGGGTTGCGAACGGCAGCGTGAGCGCTGCGTCGGAAATTACATCCGTCAATTCGTTCAGCACAGCGCCCAACCTCGATTTCTGCCCGTGTTCCCGCGCCAGCATCCCGTCCATCGCGTTCAGCGCCATCCTGGCGAACAGAAATATGGGAAGCAGGATCCAACCGCGATGTTCCACTGCGAGACCGCAGCCGAGCGCTATCGATGCCACGCCCGTCGCAATCGTGACCTGATTCGCCGTGATACCGGCGGTGGCGAGCCGCGCCACTAGCGGGCGCAGCAGCTTTTGAAAACCAGGTTTGAGCTCGTACAGGGTGGTCGGCATGAGAACCAATCTCATTTGTACTAACATTGGAAGCATTCATGCGCACTCCATCCGGACTTTGGTACGCTATCGCGCTAACCGCGCTGCTGCGGCCATTGCCGATCGCGGCACAAAGCGATTTGCACCAGGAAGACCGTCAGGCTCTGCTGAAGATTCTGAGCGAAGTAGAAAAGGCCATCAACGCGCAGGACGTCGAGGGCATCCTCGCGCAGATGCGTCCGGACTGTACGGTGACGTGGTGGAATGCCGAGATCTCGCGCGGCCACGACGAGATTCGCGCCTACTACCGGCGAATGATGAAGGATGAAGGTCGGCTCATCAGCAAGTACACAACACACGCGAAGCTCGGCGAACATGCGCGCT
Source organism: uncultured Bryobacteraceae bacterium (assembly GCA_955652915.1). Taxonomy (GTDB): domain Bacteria; phylum Acidobacteriota; class Terriglobia; order Bryobacterales; family Bryobacteraceae; genus Palsa-89. The sequence goes on along the minus strand of CATPCJ010000165.1, from coordinate 8,055 downwards.
TCATTGGCTCCGGAGCCGATGTCGCCCTGGCCGACGGCAGCATGGAAGACGAATTCTTTCCCATCATCCGTGGCCCCTTCAAACTGAGCTCGCGTTGGAGCGCGACCGCGGCGAAGTCCGGCGGCGAGTGGAAGATCGTAAGCTTGCACCTGTCATCGAACGTGTTTACAAACACCTTGATCGCGGAACTGACCCGTGCACTCTGGTTCGCCGCCATCGCGGGCCTGGTAATCGGCGGACTGGGCGGCTGGTTCATGGCCCGCCGCGCGAAGCGGCGCCCTTCAGAACCGCGCGCGTAAGCAAGCACTCTGTCCCGCGCCGAGCACCCCGAGAGTCCCAACCACTCAGCGACGCATCGGCTGTTCAGCGCCTCTGAATCACCCCGCGGAATCCTCCCTAAGCCGGGCAGCTTGAGTCATCAAATAATTCCGTTCCGGTAAACTCGCCGTCCGGCCGGCAGCAATCCGGTAGTGCGCAATGGCGGCCTCATGATCTCCACCCATTTCAAGCAAATGAGCACGAACCGCATCGAGGCGATGATGCCCGCTCAGTCGTCCATCGGAATCGAGGGCATTAAGCAACTCGAGTCCCGCAGCCGGCCCGCGGACCATAGCCGCGGCGATGGCGTGATTGAGCATCACCATCGGATTGTCGGACATGCGTTTTAGCAGGTCGTACAGCGCCAGGATTTGCGGCCAGTCGGTATCCTCGGCTCTCGCTGCTTCGTCATGAACGGCGGCGACGGCGGCCTGTAACTGGTACGCACCAATCGACCCCTTCGGCAAGGTCGCGGTGATGAGCGCGACGCCCTCGGAAATTTCCTTCCGGTCCCACAGAGTTCTATCCTGCTTCGTGAGCGGAATCAACTCGCCATCAGGTCCGGTTCGTGCCGCGCGGCGCGCATCGGTCAACAGCATGAGCGCCAGCAGTCCCGCGACCTCGCTATCGTCCGGGAGCAAGTTGTGCACAGCCCGCGTCAGCCGGATTGCCTCCTGGGACAACTGGGATCGCTGTAGCTGTGGACCGGCGCTGCTGGTGTAGCCTTCGTTGAAAATCAGGTAGAGCACGTGCAGCACGGCGCCGAGTCGTTGGGCACGCTCTTCGTTGGTCGGCAGGCTAAATGGCACGCCGGATGTCTTGATGCTCTGCTTGGCCCGGCTGATCCGTTGCGCCATTGTCGCCTCTGGCGTCAGGAACGCGTTGGCGATTTCGGCCGTGGTCAAGCCGCCCACCGCCCGCAACGTCAGGGCGATTGCCGATGACGGCGTCAGCGCCGCATGACAGCACATAAAGAGCAGGATGAGCGTGTCGTCCGGATCGATTTCATTCTCGATGTCCCGCGCGGACGCCAGTTGATCCACCTGCATGGCGACGGCGTTTTCCCGGCGCCGCCGGGCCAGCTCGCTGCGCAGGTGATCCGTCAAGCGCCGCGCCGCGACCTGAATCAGCCAGCCGCGAGGATTGTCGGGAATGCCTTCCCGAGGCCATTGAACGGCCGCCGCAACCAATGCCTCCTGAACGGCGTCCTCGGCGGCGGCGAAATCGCGGAATCGGCGGATGACCGCGCCGAGCACCTGCGGCGCAAGCTCACGCAACAGATTCTCGGCGCGGGAGTCCAGCGGACTCGATGTCACAGAAATTCTTCGGGTGGCCCGCTCATCACCTGCCGCACTTCAATCGGTATGTTCATCGGAGTCCCGCCGGGCCCTGGCGCCGCCGACGCGCGGGCGGCGATCTCATAGGCTCGCTCCGTGCTCTCAACGTCGACGATCCAGTAGCCGGCCAGAAACTCTTTGGACTCCGGGAACACGCCGTCCGTGATCGGCGCGCCGTCCTTGCCCGCTCGCACGACCTTGGCCTGCTTCGGGTCGGCTAAGCCTTCCGCGCTCACCAATTCCCCGGATTCGCGGAGAGCCTTGTCGAAACTGCGCTGGAACGCGATGTGCGCCTGGATGTCCTTCTTCGGCATGGCGCCAAAGGTGTCATAACCCGCCTTCGGGCAGTTCATCATCAAGATGTATTTCATGTCGTCTGCTCCTTTCGATTCTCGCACCGGTTGTGCGCTTTCATAGGTAAGTCGGAGCAGGCAACACATTCTCGACATCCCGGACACCGATATTGGAGAAATATCCTGGGGGAGGGTCCCGGGGATCCTGGCGGGAATGTCATTTGGCCAACGTGGCTCGGACATTCGTGTCTGCGGCCTCGAGACTCGTCTCGAGGCTCTTCCCTCGCCGAGCATCGAGACGAATCTCGATGCAGCAGCCTGAGAGGCCGCGCTACGTCAAGCGGAGCGTGCTGTTTGATTCCGGCCATGCCACTTCGACTCAAAACGCGAATCGGCGCACGTGATCCCAGGCCTCTCACCGTTTTCAAGACCGGCCATCTCGCCCGGCCAGACCTCCCACATCAACGCACGGCAGGATCCCGCTCCATCACCATCAACGTGAATGATCCAGGCAGCACCGGTCCTCTCCCCCTGCCTCCCGCGGGCGACGGCCCAAACTTCGCCGACACGACGAACACGCGGTGATTAGTGGGGTCGAGCCCCATATTGCGCGACCCCTGCGGCGTCGGTACGCTTTCGGTGACGTGATATTGGTCCGGAGCGTCCTGATGAATCACCGTGAGCGTGCCGTCCGCATTCGAGGCAAACGCGTTGCCTGAGGCCGCATCGAAACCGGCGCCGTCCACGCCGCTGCCGATCGGGACCGTTGCCACCACCTTGCCGGCCTGATAGTCGGAGACCGCCATCACACCGCTGCGGCATCCGCTGAACAACCGATGATGCGCGGTGTCGATGGCCATCGCCACCGGCTGCTTACAGGGCGCAGTCGACCAGCGCCGCGCCACAGTCGCCGTCTTCGCGTCGATCTCAACCACCTCATTCGTGTCGGTGAGATTCGCGTACACCTTGCCGTCGCCGGCTGACGCGCCGTATTCCGGTTTGCCGCCCAGCGGAATATTGGTGATCAGCGACCCTTCCCGCGGATCGATCACCGTCGAGGAATGCGCGTCGCCATTCAAGGTGAAGACGCGGTTCGACGCGCTGTCGTACAGGATCGCGTCGGCATCTTCGGCGGCGTGGGCCCGGCCGAGCACCTTGAAGGTTTTCAAATCGAACATAACCACGGACTGGTCGTTGCCCGACGTAGCGAATCCATGCCCCGTGCCATCCGCCACCGCCGTTCCGTGCGCTCCCTGGATACCCGTGACTTCGCCCAGCAGCTTTCCGCTATCTTCATCGACGACCATAACGCGATTCTGCCGGGCGATAAACAGACGATGATTCCCTGGATCGGGCACGATGTAGTCCCAGCTCCCGTCCCCACCCAGCGTATAGGTGTGGGTGACGCGGTACGACGAGGATGATTGCGCAAGCAGAAACGTCACGGTGGCCAGTGCAAGTCCAAGCGCCTTATTGCGCATATAGTAGCTCCTCTCTGCCTGAGTATATCCGAGTCACCTTCGTTTGCATTCCAACGTCGAGCGATAGAATTAGAGAACATGGCAATCATTCGTTTCGCAGCGCTCACCTGCGCACTCGCCGTCAGCCTCTTGGCCGCCCCGAAGCTTCGCTTGACAAACACGGCCGTGGGTCCCATCTCGGTCGCCACGGGCGCCAACGGCCCCACGCAAACGTTGGAGGCGTTTAATGCCGGCGATGGCACGCTGAATTTGGCTCTCGCCTCGAGTTCTACATGGCTCAATCTTTCCGTGGGAACACCGGGACCGTGCTCTTCGCAGGCCGGCTCCTGCATACCACTACAGATCGGGCTTCAGACGGCGTCCCTCGCCAAGGGCGGCTACACCGCCGTCGTCACGGTCAGCGATCCCAAGGCCGTCGATGCCCCCCAAACTTTCACCGTGACCGTCCAGATCGGGGGCTACGTACCCAGCCAGGTCGACTTGTATGTCACTCCAACCGGTACTACCGACAAGTTCCTTTTCACTACGAACAGCCCAGTGACCTGGACCACGTCCACTGAGAACCAACAGAACTGGCTTCTCCTGGATCTGGATGCCGCTGGAAGCTTCCAATTTAGGTTTACGTATCGCATTCAGGGCCGGCGTCTGGACAGCATGGGAGAAGGGAACTACCGCGGGTCGGTTAACATCAGCGGCTCCAAATTTTCCGGGGACAACAAGACTGTCGGCGTCACGCTGCATGTCACCTCGCAACCAATCGCTGTCGTTTCCCAGGACGCAATCCACCTGCGCGCGCTGCAAAATGTTTCGCAGCTCTCACCCGTCATCTCGATCGGCAATCGCGGTCTCGGAACTTTGTCAATCGCCGGCGTGACCGTCGCCAACTTGAGCGCGGGCTTTTCGCTGACGGCCAAACAGACTGACGCTTCCACGGTCACGCTTTCGGCGAACCCTTCCAGCCTGTCGCCCGGCCACTACTCAGCCCTGGTTTCCATCGCCACGAATGCCGCGAATGGCACCCTCGCCGTGCCGGTGGATTTGGAAGTGCTACCACTTGGGCCTCCCGTAGTAACGTTTCAAGGCGTGGTGAACAACGCGAACTTTGAAGCCGGCGATCCGGTGGCGCAAGGAGACATCACCGCATTGTTCGGCGACCAACTCTCGAACTCGGGTCCGCAGACCGGATCGCAACTGCCGCTCGTCACCAAACTCGGCGGCGTTCGAGTCCTGGTGAACGGTAATCCAACGCCTCTCTTTTTCACTTCCACCGGTCAAGTGGATTTCCAGATACCTTACGAAACTCCACCCGGCGAGGCGTTGGTTCAGGTGGAGCGAGACGGCTTGGCTGGCAACACCGTTTCTGTGCAGGTAACCTCCATCGCGCCCCGGCTGCTGCTTCTCGGATACGGAGAATACGGATTGGTGGTGAATCAAGACGGAACGTTTGCGGTGCCCACATCGCTCGGCATTGGAGGCCATCCGGCTCATGCGGGCGACACCCTGGTGATCTACGCGATCGGATTCGGCGCCACCGATCCAGCGGTTCCCACGGGCGTGCCTGCGCCCAGTGTTGAGCCTTTGGCCCGCCTCACAACTCCGATCGCCGTGCTGTTCGGCAGTCGCCTGTTCAACGCCGCCGTGCAGGTTACTCCGTCATTCGTGGGACTTACACCCAACTTCGTGGGGCTTTATCAGATCAACGTCACCGTCCCGCCCAATCTTCCGTCGCTGGACGTACTGCCGGTGAACGTCGCTTACGGAACCGCGGGATTGGTCGGCAGCCAGATTAGGATCGCGGTGGAATAGAATTCGCCCGCTTATGATTAACGGGCCGGCACAGTCACAACTCCGCCGTCCAATCGCACCCTGAGCTGCTTACCGAAGGGGATCTGGTACGTCCAGGTTTCGCGCGGCGTGTCGAGGCCCTGGATCGCAAATACCGACAAAGGCTTTCCAAGGAGGCTGAGGACTTCTTCGCGCCTCATCCCCTCTCGCACCGCTAGCAGTTTGTCTCCCGCCACGGTCCTGGACGGCATTCCAGGGAAGCCCGCCAGGATGACGGCGTACAACTCGACTCCGAAATCGGAATTCATCACAGTCTTGCCCGCGTCGCCGGCCAGCAGGCCGTCCCCTTTGGCGGCAAATCTTAGCCTGGTCCCGTCGCGGGTGACGGTCAGCGAATCCAGCGCGCCAACACCGGTCCTTTCGCGGATCGCAGCTTTCATCTGGTCGATCCACCCCGCGATCTTTTGTGCGCTCGCCTCGGAATCCGTGGCCGCCTCGCCATCGAGGCCCACTTCACCGGTCAGCCGGAATCCCAGTGCGAATCGACGGATCGCCTGCAGGGCGGCGGTGCCCCGGTTAGTTCCTGGCGGCGCCTCATTCACGATCCAGGTCTCATGATCCCGAGACAATTCCCGCGCGCGGCGAGTTACCCATCCATCGTTTGCAGCTGGTCTAGCCAGGCGCGCCAAGGCCGCCTGGATGGAGGGCTCGGAGCCGATCATCATGACGTGCGCTCCACCCAGGAACACCGGCCGGATTCCCTGGGCGTAGAACATTCCGGCGGCCGACCCTTGCTCGAATTTGCCCGTAGTTAGGACCACCAGGTCGTTGGGAGCAACGAAAGACAGCCAGAAATGATCCATTTCCTTCATCGCGCGGACTACCCTGTTGCGCGCGTCTTCGCCTTCGCCCTGCCCGAACAGACTTTCCATCAGCTCGGGCGATTGGAAGATTTTCTCGAAGTCGAAGCCCGCCACCAAATGGGCATTGGGATGAAGGAAGCGCAAGTAGTCTTTGCTGGGCAGAGTAACAACCCGGGCCTGCTGCGGGGCCGGTGTGGCGGTTCGAGTCGAAGGCTGAGTGCCCATACCACCCCAGCCCAAGTTCAGGGGCTTGATTTTGCTCCAGTCATGGGGCTCGTAGAACCCCGCCTTGACCATTTCACAGAGCTTGCTGCCAGGGTCCTTGACGCAGCCGCACCGAGCATCGACGTCGAGCGAGATTCCGGTACAGTTAGGTTGTGCCACAAGCGACACCCCGAGCAAGGCGATGAGAATCGGGTAGCGCATCCAAAGTAATTGTTTCTCAACACCGTCCAGGTGTCGATGAGGGAAACCCCCGAGTTCCGAACTACTGAATGCCCTTAGAACAATCAGAGTGAACGGACCTCGTTGTGTCTAGATCGTAAGCGTCATACTTGAAGCCGATGGTAACCGTGATCGAGATATTGGTCATGTGTTTCGAATCGATCACGATCAGGCATTTCAGTCCGCACTGAATTTCCGTTATCAGCGCCCGCGCAACGCCGAATGGATAGCTTTAACGCACCGCTACGATAGCGGACTTGTGGTCAGCGGCGTACCCGATGCCGGCGCCGCCTTGAACCTTTCTGCGAATCAACAGGTCACCATCGGCCTGGCCTGCAACGGAGTCTTCGCAACGGTGAACAACCCTCTCAGCGACTGTGCAAAGGGCGCAGTCACATCCAAACTCATCAATCTTCCACAAGGTGGATACGGAAATTTCCCCAGTCAGGAGAATGACGACCACAATCCAGCTCGCGTGAAGCCCCGCAACATCTTCAACCTGGGCATCGGCACCGACAACCTGTTCCATTCGGAAGGAAACAAGCGCTTCACGGCAGCCTTGGAAGTTGCGAACCTGACCGACGTGGTGGCGTTGTACAATTGCCTTTCAACATTCAGCGGTACGCATTTTCTGCAACCCCGCACAGTAGTCGCGCACTTCGGCTATACGTTTTAAAAGGGGTTATTTGTAAATTGCGTATGCGTGTGTTATACGTGCGTACGACGTGCATCGTTCGTTTCTGAACCGTGACCGTGAGGAAGCGTGGCGAAGGTCGCGCTAAAATGGACAGTCACGCCCATGGATACGCTCAGTCCCAAGGAGCGCAGCGAGCGGATGAGCCGGATCCGAAATGCGGGCACCAAGCCGGAGATGTACCTCAGGCGCATGATTCACGGGATGGGCTTCCGCTATAGGCTCCATGTATCCGGGCTCCCGGGCACGCCTGATCTGGTTTTCCCTGGAAGAGGTAAAATCATTTTTGTGCATGGATGTTTTTGGCATCGCCATCCCAAGCCGTCCTGCAAGCTGGCGCGACTGCCGAAGTCCCGGCTCAACTTTTGGCGGCCGAAGCTAGAGCAAAACCGCGAGCGGGACCGGAAGGCGCAACGCACACTCCGGCGCGCGGGATGGAAAGTTCTGGTGATTTGGGAGTGCGATATCAAATCAGCTAGACTTGCCGATACAATAAGAGGGTTCCTGGAGGAAGATTGACGTCATTGGAACTGTTCGCCGGGGCCGGTGGCCTCGCGCTCGGTGTATCGAACGCCGGATTCTCACATGAGGCGGTCATCGAGATCGACAAGGACGCCTGCGAGACGATCCGCGAAAATCAAAAGCGCGGCGTTCAACCCGTGAAGGATTGGCCGCTATTCGAGGCTGACGTCACCAAATTCGACTTTGATGACTGCGGGACCGATATCGACCTGCTTGCTGCTGGAGTTCCCTGTCAGCCGTGGTCGATGGGCGGTAAGCATCGCGGTTACGACGACGAACGTAACTTGTTCCCCGAAACGATCCGCGCGGTGCTGGCCC
>CATPCJ010000164.1 GCA_955652915.1 uncultured Bryobacteraceae bacterium | reverse complement strand
TCCACCGATCGGATACCGACCAGCGCAACATTGCGCGGCGCGACCTTTGGCGAGAATCCGAAAATTGTGGTGAGCTCGTCCGGACCCAGTCCCACTGAACAGGCCAAAGGCATGCCATGAACGTTGCCGCTGGGACTGCTGCCCGGCGTATTCATATCCGCATGTGCGTCAATCCAAACCAAGCCCAGTTTCTCATTGCGATCGTGAAAATATTTCGACACGCCGGCGATCGTGCCTACCGCGATGGAATGATCGCCGCCCAGAACCAACGGAAACTTGTTCTCTCGCAACGCCTTCTCGACGGCCTCCGCCAAGTGTAGGCAAGTTTCCGTGATCTGCGGCAGATACTTCGCGTCCACGGGACCTTCAGGGTGACTTTCGCGCTGGACCACCGGGACATTGCCGAGATCTTCCACTTCGTATCCCAGCTCCGCCAGCCTGCCATTCAGGTTCGCAACGCGGACCGCGGAAGGCCCCATGTCGACGCCACGGCGTCCCGAGCCGAGGTCGAGCGGCGCGCCAATGATCGCGATTTGTGAGTGCCGCATAGGAATTCTCAGGGCCGGGTGCGGTACAGCATGCGCGGATAGGCAATCGTTTCGCGAATGTGTTCCAGGCCGCACATCCACGCGACAAATCGCTCGATTCCCATTCCGAATCCGCCGTGCGGCACGCTGCCGTATTTGCGCAAATCGACGTACCAGTTGAAAGCTTCAGGCGGCAGGCGATGCTCTTCCAATCGCTTCAGCAGCAAATTCAGATCGTGGATGCGCTGGCCGCCGCCGATAATCTCGCCATAGCCTTCGGGCGCGATGACATCCACGCCCAGCGCTAATTCCGGGCGGTTGGCGTCCGGTTCAAAGTAGAAGGCTTTCACTTGAGTTGGAAAACGATCCACCATCAACGGCCGATCCAGCTCTTCGGTGATCAGCGTTTCATCGGCGCCCCCGAAATCGCTGCCCCACTTGATCTCGCTGCCCTTCTTTTGCAGAATAGTCACGGCGTCGTCGTAGCTCATTCGTGGAAACGGAGCCTTGATCGATTCGAGCTTGGTGGTGTCGCGCTCCAGCGCTTCGAGTTCCTTGCGCCGGTTTTCCAGGACGCACCCGACGACATAGACGACCAGTTCTTCGGCTACCTGCTTCACGTCGTCGAGCGTGGCATAAGCCATTTCCGGCTCAACCATCCAGAATTCCGTGAGGTGCCGGCGGGTCTTCGACTTTTCGGCGCGAAACGTGGGCCCGAAGCAATACACCTTACCGAAAGCCATGGCGTCGGCTTCGTTGTAAAGCTGTCCGGATTGCGCGAGGTAGACCTTTTCATCCTCGAAATAATCCACTTCGAATAATGTCGTCGTGCCTTCGCACGCGGTGGGCGTAAAGATGGGAGTGTCCACCAGCGTGAAGCCGTGTGAATCGAAATAATCGCGCACCGCCTTGATCACTTCATGGCGGACCCGAATCACCGCGTGCTGCCGTTTGCTGCGCAGCCACAGATGCCGATTTTCCATCAGAAAGTCGGTGCCATGGTCCTTGGGCGTGATGGGGTAAGGGTCCCACTCGGGAACACGCTGCACGATTTCCGCGCCATCGACATCCATTTCGTAGCCACCCTGCGCACGGGGCTCTTCACGAATCGTGCCCCTCACAATTAAAGAGGACTCCTGCGTCAGGTTCTTGAGAGTCTCAAACAGCGCCTCTTCGATATTGGCCTTTACAGCGACGCATTGGATGATGCCCGTGCCGTCGCGCAATAGTGGAAAAGCAATCTTGCCGGATTTACGCAGATTGTACAGCCAGCCGGCGATCTCCACCGGCTCGCCGACATGCTGGCCGGCATCCTGAATCCTGATGCGCTGGTGTGCCATCAAATGCTCTCGAGCCTTTCAAAGATCTGTTTCACGATGTCAAAAGATTGCGGCAGCGGAAATTCGGGAAGCTCGCGCAATTCCAGCAGCAGCGGATAGTGTCCGTCTCCGGCGCGCAGCAGTTCCACGGTGCTTTTCCAATCGATGCTGCCGCCTTCGGAAAAGAACGGCCACAGATGGCTATCCGTCTTCCCGTCGTTATCGTGCAGGTGCGTCGATCGGATGCGGCTCTTGAGAATGGTGTAGGCGGTGGAGACGCCCTCCTTCATGTTGGCGTGACCGACATCCAGACAGAAGTTCATTTTCAGGTGCGTCTGCTGCAGAAAACTCGCCAGCCGCTCGGCGCTGGAGAGCTGATTGGGAATGTTTTCAAGCAGCACTTCCACTCCGCGCTCCCGCGCAAAAAGATTGATCTCCTCGAGAGCGGTGAAAGCGGCATCCACTTTGAACTCGTCGTACTCTTCTTCCTGGACGCCCAGATGCTGGACCAGATAGCGGAACGGGATGGTCTCGGCAATGTCGAGAGCGCGCTTAATCTCGTCGATCATCATGAGACGCTTCGACTTCACCGGCTCGGTGATATTGATGACGGAATTCGGACCGGATCGGCCCCAAACGTCGTCGCTATACATGGGGGAGTGGAGAGAGTGTAGCTTCAACTCTGAGGCGCGGAACCAGTGGCCCAGTTCATTGATTTGCGGGCGATCCCGGTAATCCAAATGCTGGCGGGCGCAGAAGATCTCGACGGCGGGGATTCCCGCCTGGCGGATTTTATCCAGCCAAACGGTGTTGAGGCGATGGTTGACAAACAAGTGCGTCGATAAAACGTGATCCATTTAGTCCGTTCTTTAGTGCTTCGTGGCGCACGCAC
>CATPCJ010000163.1 GCA_955652915.1 uncultured Bryobacteraceae bacterium | reverse complement strand
GTCAAGGTCGTTCAGCATGAAATCCGCCAGCTTGCGAACATCGTTAAACCGGCTCTGCGCATTGGCGCGCGCGGTCCTCGCCTCGTTCAACGACAGCAAGGTCCCCACAGTACTGGCAATGAGCGCGACCAGCACCAGCATGGCCGCGAGGACGCTGAATGCGTGTCTGCCTACGAATCTTCGTGCCCTGTACGCAACCTCGTCGCGGCGCGGACTAACTGGAAAACCGTTCAAGTAACGCGTGATGTCCATCGAAAAACTTTCCGCGGATGGATAGCGGCCGCGCGGCTGCTTGGTGAGAGCCATCATCAGGACAGGATCGATTTCTCCCCGCAACTGGCGCGCCAGTTTGACCGACTCGCGGTGCAACTTCTTATTACGAGATTGGGTCTCGGCTCGCCGCAGCACCACCGTACTCGGCAGTTCCGGCTCCTGCGTGAGAATCGCCTGTTCGATTTCCTGGCGGCCCTTCAGTGCATCCTGGAACGGATGGTCGCCGGCGACCAACTCGTACAAAAGCACACCCATCGAGTAGATGTCGCTCTCGGTGGTAATGGGTTCGTCTCGAACCTGTTCCGGGCTGGCATAGCGCAAGGTCATGGGCTGCGCTTCGCCGTGGCTCAAGGCGATATCTTCGGCGGAAAATTCGGCGGTCATCAGGCGCGCGATTCCGAAATCCAGCAACTTCGGCTCGCCATTGGCGCCAACCAGAATATTGCTGGGTTTGATGTCGCGATGCACCACCAGGTTTTGGTGCGCGTACTGCACGGCGGAACAAACCTTCTGGAACAGCTTCAGACGCTCGGTTAAAGAAAAGTGATGCGACTCGCAATAGCGATCGATCGGCAGCCCTTCCACGAATTCCATTACCAGGTAGGGAAGTCCGTCATCGGTGCTTCCGCCATCCAGTAGACGGGCAATGTAAGGATGATCCAGGCCGGCCAGGACCTGTCGCTCGTTTCGAAACCGGCGCAGCATGTCTTCGGTTCCCATGCCGGAAGTGACCAGCTTTATGGCCACGATCTTTTTATATTCCTGGTCGGCGCGCGACGCCGCGTACACGCTTCCCATGCCGCCTTTACCGATGCTATGCAAGATCTGATAGGGACCAATCCGGCGTCCTACCATGGATTGGCCTGGACGCCACATGGTGGATGCGGGAACAGCTCTGGGCGGCTCCGCTGGAGTCGCCGGCTGTGCCGCGATGCGCGTTGGCTCGCTGGTCGGGGGTTCTGGTTCAGGCGCGATGACCACGGGCTCCGGAGCAGGAGCGATGGGAGGTTCGGAAGGAATTTCAGGAGGCTTGAGTATCCGCGTGCCCGGAGTAGCGGCATCCACTGAAGCCAGCAGCGCGAAGGCCCGTACGCGCAAGGCGTCATCGCCGGCACATGCGCCTTCCACAAACGCCAGACGTTCGTTGCGCCGCCGCTCCAACGCTGCGGCGACGATCCCGCCCGCGCGATCTTGAGGAAGCTGAAGTCCTAGCCCCGCTTGACCGCGCTGGCTCTCCGATTCATCCAGCAGGTCGAGCACCTGCTCGCGAATGGCTTCATCGTCGGCGCAAGCTCCATCGATAAAGGCCACACGTTCACTGGGCTTGCGCTTCAGCGCGGCATCCAGGACCGCCCGAGCCCGCTTCGCTTGCGAGCCGGCCGGCCCGGCGGATTGGGGCCAGGGTGTCAAGACATTTCAAGTATAGAATGTTGCCGGCGGCTTTGGGGGCAGTGGTAGGGCGGACGCCCTCGTCCGCGGGCGACCCCCTGGTCGCCCTTTCCCCTGGGGTGCTCACCCTACGTGGGTGACCAACCAGGCCGACCAGGGGTCGGGGTGCGGCCCCCGGGGGTGGACGCCCACTTTATTCCCACTTATACAGCTTCCTCGCATTGTCCCGCAGAACCATGTGCGCCAACTCCATCGCCCGCTCCCGCGTGATTTCGCCGTCGTGCATCATCTCCGTAAGCGCCAGTCCCAGCGCCTGCCGGCCCGTTGTAGCGCCCACCCACGCGGCTTCCTCCCAGTACATTTCTTCCGAGAATGGATAGGCATCGGTGGCAAACAGAACTTTCTCCGGCGCATATTCCAGCCACTCGCGGATAGCTTGCGCCACCGCCCGCGGATAATTCATGAACGTCTGCTCCGAGAAATCCGCGTAAGCGTTGGGCTTGGAGAGCAGCGCCGCCACTTCGCGCGTGAATGGCCACCCGCCGTGTATCATCACGAAATTCGTCTTGCGCAGCGTCGGGTCGTTCAAGACGGATTCCAATCGCATCGGGTTCGCGCCTGCGACATGAAAATACCCGCCAGCGCCAGCGGCGGCGTGCAAATGCACCGCCAGGCCCAGGCGTCCACATTCGCGCGCGATATAGCGAAAGATAAAGTCCTGAAGTTTCTTGTAAGCGGCGTCCGGAATCGGTGTGCCGCGCGACCCGTAATACAAACGCATGGCTTCCGCCCTGCTCGTATTGTCGAACTCCAGGGATCGCAGATACGCAGCTTCGAACTTCACGGCGATCGCGCCCCCGCGCTTGTGTCGTTCGAGCGTGGACGTCACCACTTTTTTCAGATATTCGTCCAGCATCACCGGCGGCGTCGTGTAGCCGCATTCCTTCAGATATCGCTTGAGCAGCCGCTCTTCGTCGGCGTAGAAAGTCTTATAGTCGGAATTCTTCGCGGCCAGGCTGCTGTTGTTCAGCGGATACATCAATGCATCTTCGAACGGCACCCATAGGAATCGCGGCGGGGAGATCCCCTTCCCCATGGCCACGCGATTCGCGAACATAGTGTCGATCCCAACTTGGTCCAGCACCCAGTTGGCGTAGCCTTCGCCTTTTTCTTTCATGAGTTGCTTCTTGCGCTCTTGCAATTCCTTGACGTGCTCCGGAGCGCGATCCTCATAGCGGTAATCGAAAAGCTCCCGCCAAGCTTGTATCACCAGTGGACTGCCTTCACGGGTGCGAACCGGCTCCGTGTATGGATCCATCACTTCCACCGGCAGCGCGTCGTAATCGGTGTCCTTATCGCCGCCAAGAAATGGACGCACGGGGTGCGCATGATTATCGATGGCCTTGATCTTGGCGATCTCCGCGGCTAATTCGGGATCGATCGGAAGCTGGGCGGCTGCGAAGCCAACCGCCGAGAAAAACAGAAGTGCGCCGCCGAAAACGTTTTTCATGATTACTCCAGACCCAAGTGCCAGCCCAACTTGCCGGAATCGAGCCAAGTAATCTGCTTGCTGACTTTTGCACGGCGCAGCACGAAGGCGCAGGGGGCCTCTCCGAAACGTTGCAGCCGCTCCGTGAGCCACGATTTCTTAGTCGACGGCGTGGCCAGAATGACCGGTGTTCCCGCAAACGAAGCCAGCGTTGCCTCCAGCGCTTTGTCCTCTTGCCGTTGCGGAGCCGGAAGCCCGTAGGCGATCTGAAACTGTTTGGCGGCGGCGTCCAGATCGTTGACCGCCAGGACCACTTTCGCGATTCCCGTGAAATTGGTAACCAGCGGCTTACCGCTTGGATATGCTCTCAGATCGCGCTCCGTGAAATCGTGAATCAGAAACGGAAAGAAGGTGCCATTGCCAGGCCCTACCTGAGCGGTTTCCCATTCGAGTTGAACGCCATCGGGCCTCCGGCGACCGTTCTTGATCGGCTGCTCCGCGTGCAGGCGCTGGACTTCAGCGGCCATATCCGCGGGACGGACCGCCCACGCGCACGGTCCGCCATCGTCTTCCAAAAACTTTCTCCAGGCATGGCCCGCGCCCGCCGCCGGGTCGGCCTGCTGCTGAATGGCGATCAACTCCAGATACGATCCATCCGGAAAGCTGAGGAGCGCCATTTCAGTGGCATGATTCGAATGCGGTCCACCGTTTTCGGTCGGCAGCCCGGCGGCCCCCAGCGCCCGTCGCATAGCGCCCAGATCCCGGCCGGCAACCGTAACATGATCGACTTTGAACTCCCCGGCCAGCACTGGAAAGCAAGCTAACACAGCAACAGCATATCTAGACATGAGTTTGTATCCACTGAAAATTATACTGCTACAGCCCCGATGAACGGGTTCAAGTGGTTCCAGAAGATCTAGCTTCTCCATTTGTTCGCCCCCAAGCAGTACTAGAGTACTGATCTTATTTCAATTTTTTTTACAAAGGGGTCTAGGCAGATCAAACCTTTTCGTGTAAACTCTTTAGAGTACGTCAAAACTGACGACCCGAAACGCCTTGGAGGAGGAGTGATGCAACTTTCAAAAAATTTAGCGGGCAAATGGTCGACCCTGAGTCGGCGAACGCTCGTTCTTTCATTATTGGCCTTAGTGGCCTTGTCATCGATTGCCAGCGCGACGCCGTTGGCTGGAACGGTAGTAGCCAACCCCGGTGACACAGTCTTTCCGGGTTTAGTACCGCCTGGCACCGCTGCTGGAATGTTGTTGGCGTTCCTGAACGCCCCGTACTCTTTCCTGACGACGGCTGGAACGACCAGCGGTCATCTGCTTTCAGCGGTCTACAAGAACCCCAGCGGAACTCTCGATTTTTACTATCAAGTCGAGAACGATATGACCTCAGCCACGGCGATTGCACGCGAGACAGATACGAGTTTCGTTGGCTTCACGACGTTTCTCGGATTCCGCGTCGATGGTAGTAGTTTGGCCGGCACCATGTTCGTGGATGGGACCGTCGCTCCGGTCACAGGCGATCGGAGTTCTGGCTCAGGTACCACGGTCGGATTCAGTTTCAATCCGCCTGACGGCGCTAAGGTACTCCCGGGCTTGAACTCGAACGTGCTCGTCATTAGCACCAATGCCGTAAACTTTAAGGCAGGCAATGCGTCCGTGATCGATGGCGGCACGCAAACGGTAGCCTCGTTCCAGCCAGCTTTACTTCCTGAGCCGGCCTCATTCGCGCTTCTCGGACTTGGATTACTGGCGATTGGCGGCATTGGTCGAAAGATTCGGCGTAGCTAAGAAGACAGTAGCAATCTAATTCATCAACGCTGAAGGGGAACCGCTACCATGGTTCCCCTTTCGGTTTTTAGAAGGCCACGAGGGGCGAGCCCGCCGCGCGAACCGGTCATCTCAAATGGTCCTGTCGACAGGGCATCGCCCTAAACAGCCGTTACATCAAGCTGATTGACTCGCGGCGCCGCCAAGGCCGGAGCCGGGATCCGCATCTGTTTTCGCGCGATGCTATCCCAAGACACGACGGCCCGGAAGACTAGTCGAAGCGGTTGAGCCAACTTCCGCGTAGCAGCGATTCACCCCGAATTAAGGAGTAGCCGCAGATCCGGCGCTCATGCGGCGGCCGCTTGGCGGGGATGAGGGCCAACTACTTCCATGCCTAGCGCAGTCATTGCGCGAACCGCCTCTTCGTCCGTCTTTGGTGCAAGCTCGAACATGCGCTCAAAACCACCGGGCGTATTCATGACTACAAAGCGAGCGGCAGGCGATTCCACGCTGAACGTGTGGGGGATTCCGCGCGGGAGCGACACGAACGCACCGGCTCCGCCGGGATAGTTTTCGCCTCCGACATGGAACGTCATTTCGCCTTCCAGCACGTAGAACCATTCGTCTTCGTTCTTATGAACGTGAAGCGGGGGCTCTTCACCGGGGCGCATGAGAACTTCGGTAACTCCGATCTCGCGGCACGATGCCTTGAGCGTTATCGTGGACCCGAACCATCCCAGGGACGTTCCGCCGCCGGCAGGCAAAGCGTAAGGGGAATTTGTTTTGAATTCAGTTGACATGGTGTTCATTTCATCCATTGTGATTTTCTTGGGTAATGAGACTTGAATCTCATAATGAGACTACTGTATCATTGGAAGCATGACTGGTCAAGAGAGATCCACAAAAATTCTTAAGGGACGCCAGAGCCAGAAAAACCGGACGAGGAGGGCGCTGGTAGCGGCGGCCGAGTCCCTGATCCGTGAGGGGCGTGCCCCTACTGTCACCGACGCGGCAGAGGCGGCGGGAATCTCTCGCGCAACGTCCTACCGCTACTTCCCGACGCAAGACATGTTGTTGGCCGAGGTCGCGCTATTTGCGTCCGGCGGCCCCTTGTTTCCCGCCGTGGCCGAAAACGAACCTGTTCCTGACGCGGTTGGTCACTTGGTCCGCCGCGTGGGAGCATGGGCCTATAAGAATGAGCAGCCCTTACGCACCATTCTCCGCCTTTCGCTCGACCCTTCCACAGGCGTTCGACGGCCCGGCCACCGGAAAGAATGGATTGCGGAAGCGCTCGCGCCGGCACGAGACAATATCGCCCCCGAAACCTACAACAAGCTGTCGAAAGCGCTTACGCTCATGCTCGGTATCGATCCCGTTGTCGTTATGAAAGACATCGCAGGCGCCTCCCGCGAAGAAGCGCTCGATGCTCTCGAATGGGGCGCTCGGACGCTCGCCGAGGCAGCCCTGAAGGACGTGCGCAAAGGTCCCGAATCCCGGCGCGCTCGTAAGGCATCTTCCAAATGCAAGCCCCAACCCTGATCGGTCCCGAGAAACGTTAGATCCCTATCGGGAGCGTCGCTTGTTGACGTCCCGCTTGGCGCTGCGGCGGCGGATTTCAGCAAACGTCTGTTCAACGTTAATTAACGAATTCACCGCGGCCGGCCTGCTCGCTGCCAATAGCAATTTCCTTGCGCAGTCCGGCCAAGCGGAGCTTTTTCAATTCTTCCCGTTCTTTGAGAAGTCGCAACCCTTCACGCACCACTTCGCTCTGGGATTGTTTGCCCGGAAGAAGGTCCCTCAACCTTTCGTTGGTGCGAACGGGGAGGGTCGAACTCCCATTCCCTTTCGGGAGCCAGATCCTAAGTCCTATTTCGTACCAAATCTGCCCATGGCTCAAATCACCTGAAGCCACGCAAGCCGCTCTCTGCCATAGAAGTAGCGCCGTTCGCATCGTATGTTGAGCTACGCTGCAAGTGGGGGAGATTGGCTGAGTTGGCACACAAACGGCACACAAAATTAACGCCTCCCCTTTGACTCCGTGTCGGCGAGTATCAGAATTGTTATTCTGAGACAGTCGGGATCATCACGGACTT
Source organism: uncultured Bryobacteraceae bacterium (assembly GCA_955652915.1). Taxonomy (GTDB): domain Bacteria; phylum Acidobacteriota; class Terriglobia; order Bryobacterales; family Bryobacteraceae; genus Palsa-89. The sequence goes on along the minus strand of CATPCJ010000163.1, from coordinate 72 downwards.
TCGGGCAGTTGGCACAAATGCCACACAAGGGTGACGGCAGGAAAGCGCACCACGCTGGCAGCGGGAATTCTT
>CATPCJ010000162.1 GCA_955652915.1 uncultured Bryobacteraceae bacterium | reverse complement strand
TCCCCGATTCTCGATCGAGATTCATTGCCCTGGCAGGTACGATGGTGGCGGACTGGATGGCTTCGAGCGGCGTCATGCCCGCCTTTACGTACAACTCCATTTCACGATGCAATCCGTATCCGGGCAACCCCGTATCGCTGCTAACAGGGAACGCCCCCTCTCCATTTCACGCTGAACCAGCACACAAACACAAAGGCTTCATCGAATGGCGAACGGTCGAGGCATTAGCCACCGATGCTGTGAATATAGTCTAACGAAAAGATATTCTAGGGGCCAAGCCACAGCCAGAAGGGAACTTGATTCGGATCGATCGGAGGGAGGGGCAAGTTGAACCAAGCCATAACGCATCCAATGAAGAGCGCGAATGGCACCGGCAGGAGCCGCCGTTCCCATGGGCTCAACTGCTGCAACAACTCCTCGATCCGCTGAAGTTGCTCCAGGCGACGCTGCCTTCGTTCTGCCCGAGGATCATGGTAGAAGACCATTACACACAGGTCGTCATCCCATTCGCGGAGGCTGTTCTTCACTTTGGTCTGGCATCCCTTATTGAAAGTCTGAACTTGAACCGTTGATCCGGTTTTGCAGCGCTGCCTGCTCCATGCCGCTCCGCGCGATCATGTGCCTTGCGCGATTTTCGGATACCGAATTCGTGTCCTCCAGCGCGACTCCACACGAGACACATCTACCCTCCCGCGTCTGCTATGCTTCGCGGTTGGCGGACAAGGTCCGCTGTATATATTGTGCATCATGCATAGCAATCGAGTCAAGCAGATTCTTTAGGGGCCTATATTGTCATCTCTCGGGGATACTATTTCCGCTATCCGCCAGCGTATGGATAAAACGATGGTTGAATTTGCTCCCTTGGTTGGAGCCGACCATAGCAGTGTAAGCCGGTACGAGTCCGGCAAGATCGTTCCGGGCAAGGCCGTCCTTATCCTGCTCCTGTTGCTAGCGCAAGGCGACGAGAAGGAACCCTTGCTCAAGGCGCTTGGCCTCCGCGATGACCCCGAGATACAGCAGTTATTTCGGGGAGCACTCGAATCGCTGGTCGAATATGAGCGGCTCGCGATGCGTTCGCGAAGGAGGTCGAAAAAGGACGCGGGACTGGCCGAATTCGTGAAGGAGGCCGCGGCCATCGCTGCCGCGGGATTGTCCGTCGATCCCGTCGTAGCCGACATACTGCGCCTCATCCGAACTTCAAAGGCCAGCCCCAAGATCCAAGCTCATTTTCGGACGTTAATGGCCTTTTTGGACGTCGCCCTAGCCGAATCAAAGCCTCCGTTGATTCGAAAAGTCCGGTACGCCGACGGTCTAAGAGCAGCACTCGGTAACACACCAATCGTGTTGCGAGACCGTGACGCCGGCAAATACAATCTTTATCTTTACATTTCTCATATTTCTTTGATACGATTGCGAACCTTAAAGGAGAGTTGAAATGCGTTTACGTCGTATCTTCCTTCTTGGCGCCTGCTCGCTGATTCTGAAAGCGCAGACCTCCACGGATCAGTCCAAAGCTTTAACGGACGCGATTGCGTCCCTCCAAAGCACCGTTCAATAGCTGCAAACGCAACTCGCCCAGCTTATGACGTGGAAGTTCAAACTCTCCGACGGGAACCTCGTTCTCACCTGTCACGAGGGCGGCGCAGTTAAGATCGATGGCAGTATGGCGAAGTTTCGCAGGCGTAAGTAGGTATCTCTTTCGATTCGAGGTGAGGCTCATGCCTCCGGCGATCGCAACCCACCGCGCTCCCTCGTCGCTCTCCGGAAGGCCCGGACTAGATACACTTCATTTCGGATCTTGGACGACTATTAGCGAACTCTTCGGTTTCAGATCGTAGACCATGCCACCGACTCCGAATGTTGAATCGAATTGCTTCGCATCTTGGACGGCCTTGAACGCATTGAGATCCGCGAGGACACGTTGGACATTGCGCGTGACCACACCGCTGATGCACGTGTTACCGCTATAGTCCTTGCAATCCCCGACAGCCCGGAAGATGGGGGCAACTATGCTGAAGACTTCTGGCGACCCCGGCCAGACCTTCGGAGGTTGATACTCGACAGCCGCCCTCGCCGCGCCGCAGTCTTCATGTCCGAGTACCAGGAGCAGTTTGGGCCTGGGATTGAACTTTGTGAGAGCGTATTCGATGCTGCCTTTGGCTTCGGTGGAGGCGATGTTGCCGGCGATGCGGATGATGAACAAATCGCCGATCCCTTGATCGAAAACGAGTTCCGGTGGAACGCGGGAGTCTGCGCAACTGAGCACGACGGCAAACGGGCTTTGGGCCGTCGCAGTACATCCGCGGCGGCAACTGCCGCGGAATCGAGCGCTTTCACAATTCCCGTTTACATTGCAGTCCTTATTAAAGCGCCCGTCGTAGCCGCCGGTGAGCAACGTCCACGCTGCCTTGGCGCTCGCGGGCCTCCGAGGTGGGCACTGCGAGCAGACTTGGGCAAGGAGCGGTCCACAGCAAGCGCCCAAGCCGACACAAAACATAAGTAGCCGCGTCATTGTACTCTCCCCGAATCGATAGATTGTTCAGTACTTGAACGAGTCTACTCCATTTCAAGTGCTTTTTTTCATATTTTTTGAGCTATTCGATAACTCATGCTGAAGTTGATTCATCTATTGTGGCCATGGCAGCACGCCAGACCGAACCTTTGCGAGTATTGCCATGGAACCAACGCTTGTAGTATTTGGCCGCTGGCGTCGTCCGGTTGTCAACACCCAGCATTTTCGCGGGCGACGGCACAAGCGGTTGTGTTGTGACTCAGGGTCCGTGTGTACCAACACCAACCCCTGTCCACCAACCCCTTGCTTTAATCCACGGATAGGAATATCCTGATTTCAACTTAGATTGCTTCATGCGGCCGATACGTGCCGCAAAAGAAAAAAAGGGGTGAGTATCATGGCTAAAATTTCGCCAAAGCTCGTAGTGTGTCTCATTCTGCCGCTTGCGTTTGCGCAAAGACCGGCGGCACAATCCCAGCAGCGTCCTACCAATTCCGGCGAGGCTGACAAGCTTCCTGTGAAGCGTGTGGTGCTCTACAAGAATGGAGTCGGCTATTTCGAACACCTGGGACGGGTTCGTGACAATCAGGATATAACCATTCCTTTTACGTCCGGCCAGCTCAACGATGTCCTCAAGACTTTAACCGTGCTGGATCTCGACGGCGGACGCATCTCCGGTGTCGGGTACGGTTCGGCCACGCCAGCCGACCGGCAGCTTGGCGACCTTCGTCTTCCCTTCGATGAAAAGGCATCGCTCATGGAGTTTCTTGGCGCCCTGCGAGGAACCCGACTCGAAATTCGAAATGGGCCGATGCTGATAACCGGCCGGCTGCTCAGCATCGAACGCAAGACCAGAATCTCAGGCGGAACTACACTGGAAGTCGACTATCTTTCGTTGATCACCGACACCGGCGAGATTAAGACCACGGAAGTGTCGCCTGCATTTTCCGTCCGTCTGTTGGAGCACGGTCTTGCCGGGAAAATCGATCGGTTTCTGGATATTGTGGCGGCCGGACGTGAGGCCGACGTGCGCCGCATGGTCGTGTCCACTCAAGGCGTCGCCGAGCGATCCCTATTTGTCAGCTACATCAGCGAAGTGCCCGTTTGGAAGGCTACCTATAGAGTCGTGCTGAACTCCAAGGGCAACCAGAAACCTCTCCTGCAGGGCTGGGCCATCGTCGACAACACTACCGGCCAGGACTGGGAAAATGCGGAATTATCTCTGGTGGCTGGTGCGCCTCAATCCTTCATTCAGAATCTTTCCCAACCGTACTATTCGCGCCGTCCGGTGGTCGCGCTGCCGGAAAGCGCGAACATGACACCGCAGACTTATGAGTCTACGTTGATCGCCGGTGGAGCGCGGCTGAGCGGGGCCGTTACAGATGCGACAGGCGCGGGAATTTCCAGTGCCGCCGTGAGAGCCTACGATTCCAATGGCGCGCTGGCCGGAGAGACCCAAACCAATTTCAGCGGAAGATACGAACTGGAATCGCTTCCGGAAGGCTCCTTTCGTCTGGAGATTTCTTCGCCAGGATTCCAGAGGATGAGGATGAACGGGGTAGTGGCTTCGGAGGGAAGAACTAACCGGCAAGATGCGCATCTTGTGGTTGGAGGCACGACTGAAACCGTGGAAGTGACAGCCGCGACGTCAACGGTGGAAACATCCAGCGCCCAAGTGACTATGAGATCGCGCGCGGCTGGAAAGGGGAGGTCGCTCGGCACCGGCGGGGGGCTCGGCGGATCAGGGAGGTCGACAACGGGAAACGCATCCGGCGGCGGGGCCGGCGGCGCCCTGAGTATCGCCACCGCCCGAGGCCAAGCCGATGCCGCCGCGTTCGCGCAGGAACTTGGCGACCTGTTCGAATATAAGTTGAAGGAGCCGATTTCGATTCGCAAGAATCGCTCGGCGCTGGTCCCCATCGTTCAATCCCCAATCACTGCCGAAAAGGTCTCCATCTGGAACGAACAAGCCAGGCTGGGGCGTCCCCAGCGCGCGCTTTGGCTGACCAACTCCACCGGCCTGACTTTGGATGGCGGCAGCTTCAGCGTTTTGGAGGAGGAGACATTCGCCGGCGAAGGCGTGTTCGATCCAATACGGCCCAACGAAAAACGCCTGGTGTCGTATGCCAGCGATCTGGCTCTGAAGGCCAGCTCGCGAATCGGCAGCGACAGGCAGCACGTCACTCGGGTGCTGGTGAGTCAAGGCGTCATGAAACATATCAGCGAGATTCTGGAGAAAAAGACCTACACCTTCCGCAATGAAGACAGTTCCGCGCGAACAGTGCTGATCGAGCATCCGGTGCGAACCGGCTTTGAGCTTCGTGGGGATGTACGTCCGGAGGAAATCACCGCGGGCTGGATGCGCTTCCGGCTGCCGGTGGGCTCGAAACAGACGGCATCGCTCGAAGTATCGGAAGTTCGTCCCATTGAGACTTCCTACACTCTAACCAACATTAAGGACGACCAGGTGGCGCTCTTCGTGCGTGAGAAATCCATCGACCAGGCGGTAGAAGCCGCGCTGCGGCGGATTATCGCGCAAAAAGCCGTGATAGCGGACCTCGACACAAAGAAAGAGGATCGCGAGAGCCAAATGAACAAGATCTTCGACGATCAACAGCGGCTGCGGGAAAACATGAAGGCGCTCAAAGGCTCCGCCGAGGAAAAGGCGCTGCTGCAGCGCTACACTCAACAACTCAACGAGCAGGAAACGCATCTGGAGGCCCTGCGAAAAGAGAGCGAGCAACTCGAAGCAAAGAGCGAAAGTGCACAGGCGGCGCTGGACAAAATGATTCAGGAGCTTTCGTTCGATGTGACGCTCCAGAATGTAAAGCTCTAGCCGGATAGTAGCGTTCACCAATCACCATTCCGCGGCTACCAGCCGGTATCCTGGAGATTGGCACGAATCCAGATACTCGGTGGCGGTCTCGCCGGCTGTGAAGCCGCCTGGCAAATCGCGCGCGCCGGAATCGATTGCACGCTTTATGAAATGCGTCCGGTGCGTTCAACGGCGGCGCACAAAACCGATTTGCTTGCCGAACTCGTGTGCAGTAATTCGCTGAAGAGCGAATCCGAAAACTCCGCGCCCTGGCTACTCAAAGAGGAACTGCGCCGGCTGGATTCGTTATTGTTGCGGGTAGCACTGGAAACGCGAGTGCCCGCCGGCCACGCGCTCACAGTGGACCGCGAAGTCTTCGCGCAGGCAATTTCACGGGCCATCGAGGCGGATCCGCACATCGAATTGCGGCGTGAAGAGGCCACCTCGATAGCGGACGACGCCATCACCATCGTCGCCACCGGCCCGCTTACCAGTGGCGCGCTGGCCGAAGAGATTGCCCGCATCACCGGCACAGATCGCCTCTTTTTCTACGATTCGATCAGCCCGATTGTCGACGCCGACACCATCGATCTATCCATCGCATTTCGCGCCTCGCGCTATGGCAAATCGCTGGATGGCACCGACGACTATTTGAATTGCCCCTTCGATCGCGAACAATACGAACGGTTCTTGGACGCGCTTCTCGCGGCGGAGCCCGTGCCCGCGCACATTGCCGAAGATCAAACGCCGTTCTTTGAAGCGTGTCTGCCCATCGAGGAAATCGCCCGGCGCGGCCGCGAAACGCTGCGATTTGGACCGATGAAGCCCATGGGCCTAGTGGATCCTCGAACCGGCCGGCGGCCATACGCGGTAGTGCAACTTCGTCAGGAAAATTTACGGGCCGACAGCTATAACTTGGTCGGCTTCCAGAATCACATGCGCTTCCCGGAGCAGGCCCGCGTGTTCCGTCTGATTCCGGGGCTAGAAAAAGCCGAGTTTCTACGCTACGGCCAGATTCATCGTAATACCTATATCAACGCGCCGGCACTGCTGTCCCCAACACTCCAGCTTCGCAGCCGTGCCCAAGTCTTTTTTGCGGGACAAATTTCCGGAGTCGAAGGCTACGTGGAATCCATCGCAACCGGGTTAGTTGCAGGCCGCAACGCCGTGGAATTCGCCGCCAGCCAGGAAATCCGCTCATTCCCTCGTGAGACTGCCATCGGCTCGCTGTGCGCATACGTATCGGGAGCGGACAGTCGCAATTACCAACCCGCCAACATCACTTTTGATCTGTTGCCGCAGCTCGACGAGGAAACGCGCCGGCGCATGCGGCACGATAAGAAAGCCCGGCACGCGGAAGTTTGCCGCCGCGCACTCGCCAGACTGGACGAGTACCTTTCCGTCTATGCCTGAACTCGCCGCCGAAATCGATCGCTTTTTGGATGAGCTGCGCCGTGAGAATGCTTCCGCGCACACTGTGCGTAACTATGCGTCCGATCTCGCGCAGTTCTTGGAATATTTCACTATTCCTGACAAACCGGAGCAGCGTCCCTCGGTGGAGGAGATCGACGGTCTGGCGATTCGCGAATGGCTCGGCCACCTTTACAAACAGGAATTGACGGCCGTCAGCATGCGCCGCAAACTCGCCGCGGTCCGCTCATTCTTCAAATTTCTGTTGCGTGATGGCGTCGTCGCGATCAACGTCGCAAGACTGGTTCGCACGCCCAAGGCGCCGAAATCTTTGCCCGCCGTGATGACAGCCGAGCAAACCAACACGCTGGTAGAGGGTGTCGCCGCCGATAAGTTTGAACGTCCCTACCCCGCGCGCGATCTGGCGATCTTCGAGTTTCTCTATGGCTGTGGTCTGCGCATCAGCGAACTGGTTGGCTTGAACATCGACGATTTCGATTTCAGCGAGCGCTGGATACTGGTGCGTGGGAAAGGCCGCAAGGAACGTCAGGTCCCATTCGGAAGCAAGGCCGCGGCGGCGCTGGAGAGATATCTTGCCGAGCGAAAACCAGCTCAAGGCGCTCTATTCTTGAACCATCGTGGTGAACGCCTGACCGATCGCGGCGCGCGAGGCATCGTGAAATTCTATGCCCGGATGATAACGGGCGATTCGTCCATTCATCCCCACAGCTTGCGCCACGCCTACGCCACCCATCTGTTAAGTGACGGCGCCGATCTGCGCGCGATCCAGGAATTGCTGGGCCACGCCCAACTTTCCACGACGCAGAAATACACCCAGGTTTCGTTGACAGATTTAATGGCGGTGTACGACAAGGCACACCCCAAAGCGTAGCCTTTTGCAATCGGCCCGTAAGTAATTCCGAATCCAACACCAGGCGGATTACCAATCCGCCGCAGGATGCCATCCTGCCCCACATAACAATGTCCAAACTCTAGAGACCTGCTGAGGCGGGTCTGCAGCCTGGATAGGCTGCCCCACGTTGCAATCTGCTGAGCCATCGCTGCTAACCTGAATACGATGCCGTTCGATGGCTTGCGTGTCGTTTCTTTCGAGAGCCGGCGCGCCAATGAAATCGCTGAGCTGATTCGCCGTCACAAGGGCGATCCCTTTGTCGCGCCGTCCATGCGTGAGGCGCCCCTCGAGAACAATCAGGAAGCATTCGAATTCGCCGAGCGGTTGTTTCGTGCTGAATTCGACATGATGATCCTGCTCACCGGTGTGGGCACGCGCGCGCTCGATAAGGTGCTGGCGTCGCGCTATCCGCCGCAGGCTTTTGCGGAAGCACTTCGAAAGTTAAAGGTTGTCGCTCGCGGTCCCAAGCCCGCGGCCGTGCTTCGCGAAATGCAGGTGCCGATCACGGTGAATGTTCCCGAGCCAAACACCTGGCGCGAACTGCTAACCGCCATCGGCGATTTTCCGGAGCGCCACATCGCGGTGCAGGAATACGGCAAATCGAACCTGGAATTGCTGGCGGCCTTGCGCGCGCGTGGCGCCGAGGTTACCGCTGTACGCGTCTATCAATGGGACCTGCCGGAAGACACCGCGCCGTTGCGCGAAGCCGTTCGACGGATCGTCGCGGGCGAAGCGGACGTCGCTATATTCACTACGTCCGTCCAGTTAACCCACCTGTTGCGGATTGCAGCGGAAACCGGGCTCGAGGAATCGGCGCTCCACCATCTCCGTAAAATGGCTGTCGCCTCCATCGGCCCGACGACATCGGAGACACTGGAAGAGTCCGGCATCCAACCCGACATTATTCCCACTCATCCGAAGATGGGTTTTCTCGTAAAAGAGGCCGCGGAACAGGCATCCGCTGCGATCAAGCGTAAGCGTGCCGCCCATGCCTAAGGACAACGTCGTCCGGCAACTCGGCAAGTACTACGGCGTGGTTTTCCTGCTGCCGGCATCGATCCTGGCCGGCTGGATCATCGGATACTTCCTCGATAGAATCTTCGGCACGCACATTCTCAAAATCGTTTTTCTGTTCCTGGGTGTCGCGGCCGGCATCATCGAAGTGATCCGCGAATTGAGCGCGGCCGATGCCGGCAAGTGATCGGCTCTCTTACGAGCAGATCGTCCGCCGCATCTCCCGGATCATCCTCGTATTGGCCCTCCTCGGCGCCTCCATTCTGGCGGCGATCAAAGGGATTCGCATCGGTATCGCGTTCCTGATTGGGTGCGCCGTTTCCTATCTCAGCTTCTGGGGCTGGCAGCAAGTGGCGGCGGCGCTGGGGCCCAGTCCGAAAAAGCGCTCCTCGTTGGGTTTTACCATCCGCGTTATCCTGCTCGGCGCTCTGGCGTGCGTTATAATCAAGTTTCTTGGACTGGATGTGGCGGCCGCGGTAACGGGCCTGCTAGTCTCCGCGGCTGCGGTGATCCTCGAACTAATCTACGAATTAATTTATGCAAGAACATGAAGTGGATCTCTGGACTACCAAACTGTTCAACCAGTATTTGGCATCGCCCCTGGATTCTTTGCTGACGGCGATAGGCCATCCAGCGGCGGATCCGGCGCATCCGTGGGAGAACTGGATCACGATGGAAATCCTGGTGGTCCTGATCATCATGGTTTTATTCGCCATCCTGCGCTCGCGGCTTTCCTACGACAAGCCCGGCAAGCTGCAAATCACGCTCGAAGCCATCTACGATTTCGTGGCCGCTCAAGCGAGCGAGGGCATCGGGCACGGGTCCGGCAAATTTGTGCCGTTCCTGGGAACCCTTTTCATTTTTATTCTGTTCATGAATATGATCGGAATCATTCCGGGATTCGAATCGCCCACCATGACCCCGGCCGTACCAGCCGGCTTGGCCGTCAGCGTATTCCTTTATTACAACGTCATGGGCTTTAAATCGCACGGCGTCGGCCGATACCTGGCGCACTTCGCGGGTCCGGTCTGGTGGATGGCGCCCATCATGATACCCATCGAATTGATCAGCCACCTGGCGCGTCCTCTCTCGCTTACCATTCGTCTCTTTGCGAACATGTTCGCCGGCGAGAAAGTCACCATGACGTTCCTCGGACTCACTTACATTTTGGCGCCGGCCATCTTCATGGGCCTGCACGTTTTCGTCGGTTTCTTACAGGCATTTATTTTCATGCTGCTCACATTGATTTACGTCGGCAGCGCGGTAGCGCACGAACATTAACGGCATTATCCGTTCCGAGCGTGAGCCCGCCGTCCCCCAGGGCGGATTGGGAACCACCTCCTCGCGAACAATTTCAAAGAAGGAGAACTTGAATGACACAGAAAATGATCTTCCTCGCGTTGGCATTGATGCTGCTTGCCAGCCCGATCTTCGCTCAGACGCCCGGCGCCAACGCGCCCATGGACCTCCGTCTGCCTTTCGCCTATCTCGCCATGGGCATCGCTTCCGGCCTGTGCGGGTTGGGACAGGGAAAGGTTGCCGCATCGGCTGCGGAAGCGATGGCCCGCAATCCCGGAGCGCAGGCCGGCATCCGCTTCGCGCTCATTATCGGACTGGTGCTGATCGAGTCGCTGGCGCTTTACACGCTGGTTATCACCTACGTCGCGACAACGCCGAAGTAAGTAATTTCGCGGGGCAGCTTTCACGGCTGCCCCCCATCCCCATAATGAAGCTGCAAGGAATTTTCCCTCCCATCACCACGCCCTTCAATACGGATGGCGAGATCTGGAAACAGAAGCTCCAGCACAATATCGAAAAGTGGAACCTTACGGGCCTGTCTGGCTACGTGGTCTGTGGATCCACCGGTGAAAGCGTCGCGCTGACCACCGAAGAGAAAATACAACTCTGGGAGTGGGTGGCTCGGTGGGCATCGGCGGAGAAGTTGCTGATTGCCGGCACAGGCGTGGAAAGCGTGCGCGAAACCGTGGCGCTGACGAATCGCGCCGCCGAAATCGGCTACAAAACGGCGATGGTTCGCACTCCGCATTACTACAAGAATCTGATCGACAACGCAGCCGCTCAGATGTTGTACTTCCGCGCGGTGGCCGACCAAACCAAAATTCCGATCTTCATCTACAACTGGCCGCAAATCACTGGAGTCGACATCCCGGCCGATGCAGTGGTGGAGCTATCGCATCACCCGAATATCATCGCCATCAAGGAAAGCTCGGGCAATCTCGAGAAAGTGATGCAGATGATCCGCGAGGTGAAGAAAGGTTTCCAAGTGCTGACCGGATCGGCTCCCACTCTCGCGCCCTCTCTGGCAGTGGGCGCATCCGGTGCGGTGCTGGCCTTCGCCAACGCCGCCCCGTACGCGGCCATTTCAATTTGGGAAGCGCACCGCACGCGCGAGCCGCAAGCCGCGATGGACTGGCAGAACCGCATCGGCCACGCAGCGTATCTGGTGACCGCGAAGTACGGCGTACCGGGCTTGAAGTACGCGATGGACTTAGCCGGCTACTACGGCGGCCCACCGCGCCTGCCCCTGATTCCTCCCACGCCGGAAGCGAAGAAAGAAATCGAGACAGCCTTCGCCGATCTGCGCGGCTAGTGGGGCAGCCAATCTTGGCTGCAGCCGCCTTCAGGCGGCTTGGCCGGTGGGTTCAGATTCCCTCAGTGCGCACCCAGCACCCACGACGGAGGATCGCTTGCCGGAAACGATTCTTCCGATCCTTCAGTTACGACATCGAAGTCCGTTGGAGTTATTTCATCATCGGCAAAATCGGATCTTGTCCGCAGCCAATCCAAGCCGCCGCGCAGAATCATGACACCCAGTCCAGCGAGCGCGATGCCGCCCCATCGTGGACGTCGCCTGCCGATGCCTAAACCGATCAGCACACCGGCACCAAGAAACAGCGCGGCCTGCTCTTGAAACCTGGAACTTTGTTTTTGCATATTCGTTACTCCGCTCGCAACGACTGCATTGGATCCACGCCCACCGCCCTGCGGGCCGGCACATAACTCGCCAACAACGCGATTCCAACCAGCAACACCGCGACCGAGGAAAACGTTACCGGGTCAGTCGGACTAACGCCGTAAATCAAGCTCTCCATCCAACGCGTAAGCGCAAAAGCGGCAGCGCCGCCGATCGCAACTCCGGAAGTTGCCAACAATAATCCTTGGCGCAAAACGAGTCTCGCAACATTCCCGCCGGTCGCACCCAGCGCGATGCGAATGCCGATTTCACGCGTCCTTTGGCTTACCGAATACGCCAGCACACCGTAGATTCCAACGCTGGCCAACAACAACGCGAGACCTGCGAAGAGCGAGAACAACAGCATGTTGAAACGGCGCTGCTCCAGACCCTCGCCCATCCTCTGTTCCATGCTCTTGACGTCGGACACCGGCTGATTCAAATCGATCGCGGCAACCTGATCCGCAACCGCTTTCGAAAGGCGCAGAGGATCGCCCGCGGTTTGAATTACCAAGGAAATCGTGCCTATGCTTCGAGATGGTAGAAACAGTTCCGGTCGCGTCTCCGTATCCATGCCCATCTGATGCGTATCGGCCTTGATGCCGATGACGGTGAGCCTCACACCGCCTCCACCCAGAATCAAGACCTTGCCGAGCGCATCGCCGTGTGGCGCGATCAGTTTCGCCAAAGCCTGATTCGTAACCGCAACCGCCGGCTTCGATTGCTCCGCATCCGCGCGCGTAAAAGAACGTCCGCGCAGGATCGGCGCCCCTAGCGTCTCGAAGTATCCGTCGCTCACTCTTGTGATATCGGCGGGTGGCTCGCGAGTCCCTTCCGGCTGTCCTTCTACCCGAAAGCTGGCCGCCTGAATCCGGTCCAGCATCGGAAAGCCCTCGCCCATGGCGGCGGATTTCACGCCCGGCAGGTGCGCGACCCGATCCAGCAGCTCGCCACAGAATGTTTTCACGAGCTTCTCATCCTGATATTGAGGGGCTGTAAGGTTGACGTGCGCGGTAAGAATATGATCCGTGCGAAAGCCCGGCGGCATCGCCAACAGTGAGGTCATGCTGCGAATCATAAGTCCAGCGCCCGCCAGCAATACCAGCGCCAGCGCGACCTCGGAAACCACCAGCGCATTTCGCAAGCGGCCGGAAGCGCCGCTGCCGCCCCATCGTCCGCCTTTGCCCAGCGATTCGTTCACGTTTTGACGGGCCGCCTGGATCGCGGGCGCCATTCCAAAAATCAGTCCAGTCAACAATGCAGCCGCCAACGTGAAAGCAAGCACTTTCCAATCCAGCAGCAGTTGATGCAAGTGATAGTTGTCGTCGGGCGCCAGGCTGCGAATCATCCGGATGCCGGCCCACGCCAATGCCGTTCCCACGATTGCGGCACAACAACTCAGCAGCAAACTTTCAGCGAGCATCTGTCGCACCAGCCGCGTACGGCCCGCGCCCAGTGCGATGCGGATGGCAATTTCCTTTTCACGGCCGGCCGCTCGCGCCAGCAAAAGATTCGCGACATTCGCGCACGCAATCAAAAGGACGAAGGCCACCGCGAACTGAAGTACAACGATGGTGCGGCGCATCACCGCCCCAACATCTTCCACGAACAACGGAAAGACGCTGACTCCGAAAGTCGTGTTCAGCTTCGGATAGAGCTGAATGAGCCGCTGGTCGATGGACGCCATTTCCGCGCGAAATTGTTGTAGAGTTGCACCGTCTTTCAGGCGCCCGAACACGAAGCTGGTCCGTGCGTTCAGCTCGGCGTCACTCATGCCCGCCGTGCTCAACGCCAGCCAAACATCCGGCTTCTTCTGATCGAAACCCTCCCACATGGCCGGAAGATGAAACTCCGGCGGCAGAACGCCAACGATGCTATACGGCGCCGAATCTACTCGGATCGTCTTGCCGATCGTGCCGGAATCCTTGCCGAATTTTCGTTCGAAGAGCGCGTTGCTGATGACCGCCACTTGCCCTTTCTTCTCCGGCGCATCGGCTGCCGTGAAGCCGCGGCCCAGCATGGCTCGCACACCCAGCATGTCCAGAAAATTCGGGGACGCCGCGACACTCTCCACCTGCTCCGGTTTGTCCTGGCCGGTGATGTTCACTTGCGAATGCTGGAAGTATGCCAGGTCCCGCAGCAATTGGCTTTGCTGTTTCCACGCCAATACATTTCGCAGCGCGGGGGGTAGCCTTTCAGCCAGAAATCCACCAATCTGGGGGTTGGATTCCCAAATCATCACCAACCTGTTTGGATCGCGATATGGTAACTGGCGCAACAGCACGGCATCCAGCGCGCTAAACATCGCCGTGTTCGCGCCAATTCCGAGCGCGAGTGCAAGCACGGCCACAATCGCGAAGCCAGGTGATTTCAGGTAGGAGCGAAGTGCGAATCGAACATCATTCAGCATGAGGCAAGGACCCTTCCGGGGCGGCCTAAGTTACTACAATGGTGAAATCGTGGAACCAATCCGCTCCGCCATCGATCCACAATCTGAATCATACCGTGCAAACTATGACGCCATGTCCGCCGCGGTGGACCGGCTTCGGACTGAGCTAAAGCGTTCCACCGAAGGTGGCGGCGAGAAATACGTCCAGCGGCATCTGCAGCGCGGCAAGCTGCTTCCGCGTGAGCGTGTGGAAATGTTGCTGGACGAGGGTTCCTACTTCCTCGAAATCGCGCCGCTGGCCGGAATCGGGATGGATGACGAAATTCCAGGTGCGCGGGTGATCGGCGGCATCGGCTTGGTCTCAGGCCGCGAGTGCATGATCATCGCCAACGAGGCCACGGCGAAAGGCGGATCTACCGGTGAGGCCGGCCTGTGGAAGAACCGGCGGCTTGCTGAAATTTCGCTGGAAAACCACCTGGCCAGCATCCTGTTAGTGGAATCGGCGGGCGCCGACCTGCCTGTTCAAAGCAAGATTTTCGTCCCGGGCGGCCGCGGATTTCGCGATATCACTCGCCGGTCCAAGCTGCGTATACCCACGGTGGCGGTTGTGTTTGGAAGCTCCACCGCCGGTGGCGCATACCTGCCGGGCATGTCGGACTACGTGGTGATGGTGAAGAAACAGGCGCAGGTTTTTCTCGCCGGCCCGCCGCTGGTCAAGATGGCCACCGGCGAAGTGTCGAGCGAAGAAGAACTGGGCGGCGCCGAAATGCACTCGCGCGTCTCCGGCCTTTCGGATTACCTGGCCGAAGACGAATTGGACGGCATTCGCATCGCGCGGGAGATCGTCGGCAATTTCAATTTGGCGAAACCCGCGTCGCCGCGGCGGAAATGTTTTGACGAGCCGGCCTATGATCCGGATGAAATGCTCGGCGTGGCGTCGGCGGATGTGCGCGTTCCCTTCGATGTCCGCGAGGTGATCGCGCGCATCGTGGATGGATCGCTCTTTTCGGAATTCAAAGCGGAGTATGGCCCGACTCTGGTGACCGGCTTCGCTCACATCCATGGATTCTCCGTCGGGATCCTCGGCAATAACGGCGTTTTGATGTCGGAGTCGTCCGGCAAGGGCGCGCAATTTATCGAGCTGTGCAATCAGCAGGACATTCCGCTGATCTTCCTGCAGAACATTACCGGGTTCATGGTCGGCAAGACCTATGAGGAGCAGGGCATCATCCGCAATGGCGCGAAATTGATTAACGCCGTGTCAAATTCCACCGTGCCGGCCATCACCATCATGATTGGCGGATCGTACGGCGCGGGTAACTACGCGATGTGTGGGCGAGCCTACGAGCCGCGATTTTTGTTTACGTGGCCGAATCATCGGATCGCCGTGATGGGTCCCCAGCAGCTTTCAGGCGTGATGGACATCATCAAGCGCGAGGCGTTAATCAAGGCCAGGCTGCCGGTGGACGAAGAGAAGCTGGCCGCATCGCGAGTAGCGTTGGAGAGCCAGATCCAGCGCGAATCGGACTGCTACTTTGCCACCGCCCGTTTGTGGGATGACGGAATTATCGATCCGCGCGATACCCGCACCGTCCTGGCAATCTCGCTAACGGCGGCCTACAATCGCGCGGTGGAGGGGACCATGGAGTGGGGCGTCTTCCGCCACTAGTCGACACGTGGCCAGGCCTCTCAGCCGACCCGGATAGGCTACCCCACAAGATTGCCGGCAAATAGCTGGGACAGCCCACTTGCGATAGCGTACCGCCGTTGGACTGTTAAAGTATAGGTGAATGATCCTCCGCCAAACGGCAGTCGCAGCCGCGCTCTGCGCTATGCTCGCCGGTGCGCCCGCCGAGAAACCCAACAAGAAAGGCGCAGCGAAGCCTGGAGGGCAGGTCAACCCCATCGTCCACACCTGGATGCGGTCCATGAGTCTGCGCGACGAAGTTGCCCAATTGATCGTCATGCCGATTTACGGCGAGGCCATGCATACGCGCTCGGCGAATTATCGCAAATATCAACACTTCGTCCGCGACCTCCACGTGGGCGGAGTGATTGTTACGGGCCACGTCACCAACGGAACCGTGCGCAATGCCGAGCCTTACGCCATGGCCGCGCTGCTCAACCGCATGCAGAAACTTTCGCGAGTGCCGCTGCTGGTTGCCGCCGATTTCGAGCGCGGCGCTTCCATGCGTGTGAACTCCACCACGAACTGGCCTTACAACATGGCGTTCACCGCCGGCAAGGATCTGGCGGGCGCGACTTTTGAAGGCGCCGAGACGGCCCGGGAGGCTCGATCCATGGGCGTGAACTGGGTTTTCGCCCCGGTCGCGGACGTCAACAATAATCCCGACAACCCCATTATCAACATCCGGTCGTATGGCGAGAATCCGGTGGAAGTTTCCAATTATGTGCAAGCCTACATCGCCGGCGCGCATTCCGACGCACGCAATATAGTGATGGTCACCGCCAAACATTTTCCCGGACACGGCGACACAGCGCAGGATAGTCATATGGGTCTGGCGCGGTTGGAGGCGGACCGCAAGCGAATCGAAACCGTTGAGCTGGAGCCTTTCCGCGCCGGCATCGCGGCGGGCGTGGATGCCATTATGACCGCGCACATGGCGGTTCCCGCGTTCGAACCGGAAAACGTGCCGGCCACGGTGTCGTCGAAAATTCTCACCGGTCTGTTGCGCGGGCAGCTCGCCTTTCACGGCATCATCGTGACGGACGCGATGGACATGCAGGGCCTCGCGTCGCTTTACAACACTGGAGAATCGGCCGTACGCGCGCTCGAAGCAGGCAGCGATGTTTTGCTGATGCCAAGGAAAGCCGAGGACGCGATCAACGCCGTGCTCGCGGCGGTGGAGAGCGGCCGGCTCAGCCGCCAGCGGATCGACGACAGCGTGGTGAGAGTGCTCTCGGCAAAGGTAAAGTTGGGCTTGGGCCAAGGGCAGCGCAAACTTGTAAATCTCGAAGGCATCGGCGATACGGTCGGTTCACCGGAAGCCGACGATCGCGCGCAAATGGTAGCCGATCGCGCTGTCACGCTCGTGAAGGATCAGAAGGATCAGCTTCCGCTGCGCCATCCTGAGAGCACCTGCCTGATTGCGATGACTGAGGGCCGCCGCGGTCAGCAAGGAAATCGGCTGGTGGAAGAAGTGCGCAAGCGCGCGCCGAAGATGCCCGTCACCGTGCTCGATCCTGGAATGAGCAAGGCCGACTTCGATGATGCCGCCCAGAAGACCGCCGATTGCAGCCAGATCGTAGTCGCGGCTTATGTCACCGTCAGCGCCTACCGCGGCAACGTGGCGATGGCGGGCGAGTATCCCGATTTTCTAAATGGACTGATCGCCGGCAAAATTCCGGTAACGCTCGCGGCGCTTGGCAATCCATACCTGGTGCGCAGCTTTTCGAACGCCACCGCATACATGACGACTTACAGCCCGACGCCCACTTCAGAAGCGGCCCTGGTGAAAGCGCTATTTGGCGAGATTGCGATTACCGGCCATCTTCCGGTCACGATTCCGGGCGTGGCGAAGTATGGAGACGGCCTTCAAATACCAGTGACGCGCGCCGCTCCCAAGGGTTTGTAGAACATGCTTGAAATAACCTGGCTCGGTCACGGCACTTTTCAGTTTCGGTTGGATAGCGGAGAAGTTTATGTGCTGGATCCGTGGGTGGATGGCAATCCCAAATATCCGCAGGGACATAAATTCGACCGCATCGATGCGCTTCTGATTTCGCACGGACACTTCGATCACATCCACGATGCCATTCCGCTCGCGAAGAAATTCAAGCCGGCTGTGGTGGCCATCTACGAGACCTGTCTGTGGCTGGCATCCAAGGGCGTTGAGAATTGCAGCGGCATGAACAAGGGCGGAACACAGACGGTGGGTCCGATAAAGGTCACCATGACGCACGCCGTTCACAGTTGCGGCATTCAGGATGGCGACCAGATTATTTACGGTGGAGAAGCGGCGGGCTACGTACTGCATCTTCCCGATGAACGTACCGTCTACTTCAGCGGCGATACGAATGTCTTCTCCGACATGCAACTCATCGAAAAATTGTACCGGCCGGACCTGGCGTTTCTACCCATCGGCGATTTGTATACGATGGGACCACGCGAGGCTGCGCTGGCGTGCCGTCTGCTGAAAGCGAAAAAAGTGATCCCCATGCATTTCGGTACTTTCCCCGCTCTGACGGGAACGCCCGACGAGTTGGCCAGGCTTCTGCAAGATTATCCGCAGACCGAAATCTGGCCTCTGGAGATTGGTGCGCCGGTGAAGTGGTAAGACTATGCGGCTGCTGATCGTCGACGACGATACTGAGTTATGCTCGCTGCTCAAGGAGTTTCTGGAGCGCGAGGGATACAGTGTTCAATGCGTGAATGAAGGGCGCGAGGGACTCGAACAGGCGCAGCAGGGCGGCTACGATCTGATTATCCTGGATGTCATGCTTCCGGGCATGGACGGTTTTGAAATTCTCAAGCGCCTGCGCGCCGGAAGCCGGGTTCCAGTCCTGATGCTCACCGCGCGCGGCGAAGACGTGGACCGCATTGTGGGCCTGGAGCTCGGAGCCGACGACTACCTTCCAAAACCATTCAATCCCCGCGAGCTTTCGGCGCGCGTAAAAGCAATCCTTCGCCGCACGGAGGCGAAATCGAATCGCGGACGCGTGGACGTGAACGGAGTGACTCTCGATCCGGGCACTCGCGCCGTGGTCTGCGACGGCAAGCCGGTGGAAGTCACCACGCTTGAGTTCGACATCCTGGAACAGCTTATGCGCAACGCGGGCCACGTGGTTTCACGCGATGGCCTGATGGAAAGCTTGTACAACCGGAAGGCCACGCCCTTCGATCGTTCCATCGACATGCACGTCAGTCATCTTCGCCGGAAATTGGAGGGCAGCCGTTCGGCGATCAAGACCATTCGCGGCGTGGGTTACCAATTCTGCCAGAGTCAGGAGGACGCCGACGCGACATGAGGTCCCTATTCGCAAAAACGCTGCTTTGGTTCCTGGCGACGACGGCGGTCGCGATGGCCGGCATCATTATCACGACCGCATTGACGTTTTCAAACACGGAACCGCGCGGGCCGTTTGGAACTCTTCTGAACTTGCAGGTGGAGGAGGCTCGGCACGCCTACGAAACCGGCGGTAAAGCCGCGTTGAAGACGGTGCTCTCGAAACTTCAACAGGTGGCGCAAGTGCAGGTTGTGTTCACCGATGCGCAGGGCAAGGATCTGCTGACAGACCAGCCGCGCCCGGAGCTGCTGAAGAATCCGCAGCGCAGTCGCTGGCGCTTGCCGTTTCCGTTCACCAGCAGACGTCCCGTTATCGCTCGTGCGGACACCAGCAAACAGTACTGGTTGTTCATGATCGACCAGCGGCGCAACCTGACCTTCTTTTTCCTGCAGCCGCAACACCTGTGGATTATCGGTTTGGTGGTGCTGCTTTGCTACGCCTTCGCCTATCATCTGACGTCGCCCGTCCGCCGATTGCGTACGGTAGTCGACTGTTTTGGACGCGGAGATTTTTCGGCTCGAGCAGTTGTGAATCGCAAGGATGAGCTAGGCCAGCTCGCGAAAAGTTTCAATGATATGGCCGAGCGCATCCAGACCTTGCTCGCAGCCGAGCGGCG